>JBDTPE010000001.1:0-27139 GCA_039932875.1 Betaproteobacteria bacterium
ACCGAGCGTATTGCGCTTTCAAATTCGTCCACCCGCGTGTTCGCGGGAACCCACCCTGCCTCGATGTGGGCGATCGCCACAGCCTTGTAATCGCGCTGAAAAAAGGCCGCGAAATTGCGCGCCAGATAGTTTTTGTCTGCGTCGGCGAGTGTACCCATGATGCCGAAATCCACACCCGAGTAGACGCCGTTGCGACCGACAAAGATATTGCCCGGATGCATGTCAGCGTGAAAGAAGCCATCGCGGAACACCTGCGTGAAAAATATCTTCACGCCATCGCTGGCCAGCCGTGCCAAATCGAAATTGGCTGCCTTCAACTGGGCGATGTCGTCGACAGGAATGGCGTCAATGCGCTCCATCACCATCACGTCGCGGTGGCAGTAATCGAAGTACACCTCAGGCACATAGAGCAGCCTGCCATCGATGAAATTGCGCCGAAGCGTGGAGGCATTGGATGCTTCGCGGATGAGATCGAGTTCGTCGAAAATAGATTTCTCGAATTCCGCCACCACTTCACGCGGCCGCAAACGCTTGCCGTCGTCATAAGAGCGCTCGATCAGATCGGCGACGACATAAAGCAGGCCAATGTCTTTCTGGATCGTTGTGCGGATATTGGGGCGCAAAATCTTCACGGCGACATCGCGGCCCGCTTCCTTGCCGGACCCAAGCGTCGCGAAATGCACCTGCGCAATCGAGGCGCTGGCGACCGGTGCCAGATCGAACGCGCTAAAGGTATCCGCATAGGTGCGTCCTGCCGCGTCGCCGTAGACGCGATTGAGCGTGCTAACGACATCAACGGCACCGAATGGCGGCACCGCATCCTGCAATCCGGCGAGGCCGTGGGCGATGTCGGCGGGCACCAGATCAGGACGGGTAGAGAGCAACTGGCCGAATTTGACGAAAATTGGCCCCAGCTCCTCCAGCGCCAGCCGCAGGCGCACCGCGCGGGGTTCGGAATATTGCCGCCAGAACAGCATCGCGCCTAACACCCTGGCGAGCACACGCGAGCGCTCGTGGCCGGCGAGAAACTCGTCGAGCCCGTAGCGATAGACGACAGTGATGATTTTGAAGAACCGGAATGCGCGCATGAAGCGGCGATTTTAGCCTGTTGCGCTACCGACGAGCCGCCTCAAGCGAAGTGCGGGCTGAAATGCAATTCGCTATCTTCCGAACAACTCATGCCACGCCGCTTTCATTCGCAACTTCAGGTTGCGTGCCGCGTCGCGTAGGCGCTGATAGGCGGGCAAGGCCCGCACATAGGCATACACTCGTTCTTTCCAGTCGGTAAAGAAAAAGTATGCGTGCTTGAACCAGCCGATGGTGAGCAGCGCCGGCTTGGTCAGTGAAAATATCCGCGCCAAAAAAGCTGTTCCGACGACCTTGGCGACGATGAATACCCACAGACCGTAAATACTATGACCATGCGCAATCAGCCACAACGCGGCCACTTTGAACGGCAGCAGTATCGCGCCCGGAATGACGAACGCGATCAGCGCAGCATAGGGCGGTAGTCTGGAAATTTGCATTTCGGTCCAGCGGACTGGCGGCAGTTTGCCAAGCCAACCCATGAACGCCAGCATCACGTCCCATACCCACTCTTCCAGAAAGATCCAGATCGCCAACGGGATCGTGTAAAGGCTGCGAACGATGCGTCGCCAAGTGCCTTTTGGTGGGAGGTCGCTGTTCATTGCTTTAGCTGCACCGTTTCTGGCGCGTCACGGCGACAATCAGGGCTTTTCACGAAGAACGCCAATCTACGGGGTTTCTGTGGCAATTTGCCTTCGAAAAGCGCGTGGATATTGGTTCTATGCATCACGGCCTGACAACTCCGGTGCGTTGCTACCGGCACAAGCCGAGTTTTGAAAGCCGCGCATCCAGCCGCGCAATGTCGTCGCGTAGCGTTTCGTTTTGCCGTGCAAGAACTTCAAGTTCGCGCGATGAAATGAATGCGCGTCGCTCTTCTGTCAAATATTCGGCCACGTTTGCCGAGAGGCGCTCACCGGCCTCGTCCCGCCAGGCACGTGCACGTTGCGCCGTCTCGACGACTCGATGCGCGACAACATCACCCACGACACGACTCAGGTCTGCCTCGATATCCCATTCGACATTGCGCGCAATATCCGCCAGCGTCGCTGCCAATTCAGAATCACCGCTGAAGGCAATTTTTGACATCGCTTCCGGATCTTTAGCCGCCAGCCCAGGCAACACGGAGGGCGGTATGACCATCGACACATCCGCGACCACTTCTAAAGTATCGCCGGTGTCGCCCACCAGCTCAAATTCGCCTCCAGGCGAAATCCGCATCACCGTTTTGATGGGGCCGACCTGTACAGCGATACCTTTTCCTTGATGTGTCCTTAGGCGCTCGCATGCTGCCGGGTAATCCGACAGCACGCGGTTGACAAAGCGGACAACCGGAAAATGCAACGCCGTGGTATGCGACATCAACTGGTTTGTTGAATGCCCGCGAGCAGCCAGGTAGATTTGGCGTCGTCCAGACGCTTGGCGACGTGCCAGATTTCGTCGAACGTTTCTGCCGGGCCGCCGACTTCCTCACGAATTTCGCCGGTGTAGCGCACGCTGGCGATGGCGCGCGAACCTTCGGTGGTGACTTCCAGCACTGCGACGTTGAGTGACACAATTTCCGTCTTTTGCGGTGCGTCGCCACGCTCCTGAATCTGTAGCGACAGTTCGGCGTACATTTCGGGCGTCGTGAAATCGCGGATATCGTTCACGTCTCTGGCGTCGTTGGCCGCTTGCAACCGGATGAAGGCAAAACGTGCCTGACGCTCAAAGCCCGGAATATCAAAATCGGCAGGGATACGAGGCGCTGCAGTTGCTTCCGTCGCCGCGCCAGTGTTGTTCATCAGCTTGCTGCCGATCTCCGGTGCGCCGCCAGCAATGCCAACGGATTGGGGCGGAGTGGGCGCTGACGCAGGGGTGGGCGGATAAGCTGTACCACCGACGCCGGCGTACTGCAAAGGTGCGGCGGGGCTACTTCCATTTTCCAGCGCCTTCTTGCGCATAAACATGCGAAACACCATGAAAGCGCCGAACGCCAGGCCCGCAAAAAGCAGGATGTCCATCATCTTCAGGCCGCTAAAGCCGCCACCCATAAACATCGATGCCAGCAGGCCACCTGCGGCAAGGCCAGCCAACGGTCCCAGCCACTTACTCATGCCAGAAGGCGCAGGGGCAGCGGGGGGCGTTACTGCGCCGGCCGGCGCGACGGTATTTTGCGCTGGCGGCTTGGGCGCTTCCTTTTGGATATTCTGCTTCTGCATGCCTGTAGATCTGGCAGCACCCAATCGACCTTTCGCTTCGGCGTCGCCGACGGTGAACAGGGCGACGCTGAGCGCCAACACAGCCGTAATCAATAAACTCTTCATGGTATTACCTCCGATGTGCCCTGACGACGACACGAAACTGTTGATCTCGCATGCGGCGAACTTGCCGTGCTACTTGGCGATTTTCGCGCTGTACGTAAGTTCCACGTCAGCGCTGGTTTTGTTTTCCCACATTAGACAGTAGGTCTCTTTGGCCTTTGCTTCGTACAGACCCGATTCGGCATTGATGCGGTCCAGCTTGACGGGATAATAGACTTGATCGCCTTTGTGATAATGAAGATTGAAATTCACTTTGGCAGAAGACTCAAAGTGGTATTCAATCTTTTGCGGTGGCGTCAACGCAAGGCATTTCTCGTGAACTTTGCCAGCCTTGATCACCATCGGTTTGCCAGCCGGCCCCGCTTGGGAAAAAGTGCTGGTTGCAACGACGCCAAATAATGCTGCCAGAACAATGCTTCTCATAGCTTTACCCCACGATGCAAGGCAACGACGCCCGCGGATAGATTGAAAAACTCGACGCGCTTGAGTCCGGCAGTCTCCATCATGCCTTTGAGCGCTGCCTGATCAGGGTGCATGCGGATCGACTCTGCCAGATAGCGGTAGCTGGCTTCGTCTTTCGCGATGAACTTGCCGAGCAGCGGCAGGATATTAAACGAATAGGCGTCATAGACCTTGTTTAAGCTGGTGTGTATTTTCGAAAATTCAAGCACCAGCAGCCGTCCACCGGGTTTTAACACACGGGTCATTTCTGCGAGGGCGACGTCCTTGTGGGTCATATTGCGCAATCCAAAGGCGACGCTGACCAGATCAAAGGAGTTGCTGGCGAACGGCAGCTTCTCGGCATCACACAACGCGGCAGGCAGCGTCAGTCCTTTGTTGGTCAAGCGATCACGGCCCACCCTCAGCATTGCCTCGTTGATGTCGGTCTGCCAGACCTGTCCACTGGCGCCCGTGAGTTTGGCAAATGCCAGCGCCAGATCGCCGGACCCGGAAGCGACATCCAACACTTTCTCTCCTGGCTTCACATTGGCCAGATCGACGGTAAAGCGCTTCCACAGGCGATGCATGCCACCGGACATGAGGTCATTCATGACGTCGTACGAGGGTGCGACAGACTTGAAAACTTCACGCACCTTGGCCGATTTCTCGCCCTCGGGTACCTGCTGAAAACCGAAATGTGTGGCGTTACTCATTTTCACTCCAGGTTCTGCGTTCTTCATACGCGGTGACACAAAATACCTTCCATGTTTCGCTCGTGCGGCGTAGCGAGTATGAAGTATTGAATCGCTGCGCCGCTTGATCGGAGCGGGTTATTTCCCACGCCAGATCAGCCACGCAAAAATCGTTGCCTTGCTGAACGTATGAGCGCTCCCGGAAATCCGCACGTTGAAAACCGCTGGCCGCATATTGCGCACAAAGCGCCAGATTGTTTGCGTTCAGCGAATCCATATCGGCGAATACAGCGTTACCGCTGGCGTGGGCGATCATCGCCGGGACAGCGTAATGTGCGGATACCGCGTGTCCGTCGAGACGATTGAATGCGTCGCGGTAGGCGCTGAAAAAATCATGTATCTCGGCGGGCATGAGAGTGACCACCTAATCCCGGCTTGCGCCAGCTTGGCCCATGCGCGCCTCATAGGACTGCCAATAACTTTCCTGGCGAATTCCCAAATCGTACAAATAATCCCAAGAGTACAAGCCGGTGTCGTGACCATCAGAAAATACCAGTTTGATCGCGTAGGTACCGGTCGGCTCAATCGCCTTGATTTCCACGTTTTTCTTACCTACTTGCAACACCTCCTGTCCCGGACCGTGGCCTCGAACTTCGGCCGATGGCGAATAGACGCGTAAAAACTCGCAGCTGAAGCGAAAAATTTTGTCGTCGTCGAACACGACTTCGAGCTCGCGGGATTTCTGGTGAAGTTTGATTTCGGTCGGACGCGGTGAGGTGGGGGTTAAGCCGGACATATGCGTTTACTGTGGTTATGCTGGACAGGCATGATACCGCGCATGCAGACTGGTCATCCATCCGTCTGTGGTCGTCATGAAACTGTCACGCTGTAGAAATATGCTTCAACCCGACCTATCCTCCGGAGTGCGCAGACAATGAACCCGACAATCATGGTGGTCGAAGATGAACCGGCCATCCAGGACCTGATCCAGATAAACCTCGAAATGGGCGGCTACCGCGTGCTGACGCACGGTAGCGGCGAGGAGGCGCTGAAACATATCCAGCACGAACTGCCCGATCTGGCGCTGCTCGACTGGATGTTGCCGGGCATCAGCGGCGTCGAATTGGCAAAGAAATTACGCAGCGATTCGCGCACCAAATCACTGCCCATCATCATGCTGACCGCGAAAGGCGCTGAGGAAGACAAGCTTAGAGGGCTCGAATCCGGTGCCGATGATTACATTACCAAGCCGTTCAGCCTGCGCGAACTGGAGGCGCGCATCAAGGCGGTGCTGCGGCGGCGCGCGCCAGAACTTACCGAGGATGTAATTGACGTCCACGGTTTGAGGCTAGACCCGTCATCCCACAAGGTGGCCGGATTCGGCAAAACGCTCAACATGGGGCCGACAGAATTTCGCCTGCTGCACTTCTTCATGACGCATCAGGAACGTGTCTATTCTCGGACCCAGTTACTCGACTTTGTCTGGGGCGACCATGTCTTCATCGAAGAGCGCACCGTCGATGTACACATTCGCCGCCTGCGCGCTGCACTCTCACCGTCAAAACACGAAACGCTGATTCAGACCGTGCGGGGCAGCGGTTATCGATTCGCCAAAGACTGAAGACAAGTTTCCGCCCATGGCGGTAACATAGTGCTGCCATGTCGTTGCCCTCCCTCCCCTCCGCGTTTGTTGCTCTCACACCCGCCACCCGCTTCCTGCTGGTTTCGCTGCTGCGTGTGGCCGCTATCGCCGCCATCATTGGCGTCATTGCCGGCTGGATCGGTGGCGGTCTTGTTGGCGAAGCGGCCGCGGCGCTGGTGGTGTTTACCGCGTTTGGTTACTACGCGTGGAAGCTCGCCCAACTGTCGGAGTGGCTGCAAGATCCCAAGGCTGCAACACTGCCTGATGCCGATGGGCTGTGGGGCGAGGTACTGATCCAGCTCTATCGGATGCTGCGTGATGAGCGCCTGAACCGCGAGTCGTTGGCGGCGGCATTGTCGAATTTTCAGCAGGCGGCGTCCGCTCTGCCCGATGGCGCGGTGATGCTCGACAACGCCTACAACATCGTCTGGCTGAACCCGACTGCCGAAGCGCACTGGAACATTTCGCGTAAAAATGACCGGATGCAGACCATCACCTACCTAATCCGCTATCCGGAATTCATCGAATACTTGAATGCGCGGCAGTACGGTGTTCCACTGACACTAAGCTTTTCGCGTGCAGAGGCCGGTGGCGGCGCGAAGGAGCTTGTCTTTACGGTTCGCTTGGTGCCGTTCGGCGACGAGCAGATGCTGTTGCTATCGCGCGACGTCTCCGAACGCGAGCAGCTGGAGACCGTGCGGCGCGACTTTGTCGCCAATGTGTCCCACGAGCTTCGCACGCCGATCACGGTGATGTCGGGTTTTCTTGAAACCATTACCAATGCGTCGGCCTTGGGGAACAACAATCCTGCGCTGCTCGAAAAAGCCCTGGCGCACATGACTGTGCAAGCGGACCGCATGCAGCGGTTGGTCGAAGATCTGCTCACGCTGTCGCGGCTTGAAGATCAGAGTCATCGGCTCGCGGAGGCGCCAATCAATGTTCCGGAGTTGGTGCAGTCGCTTTACCGCGACGCTGAACAATTGTCGGGCGGTCTGCACACGATCACGGTGACGACAGATGGGGTCTGGCTGCTTGGGAATCGCGATGAAATTATCAGCGCATTCAGCAACCTCGTTACCAATGCAGTGCGATATACGCCGTCTGGCGGAAACATCGATATCACTTGGACACTGTGTGATGGTCAGCCAAGTTTTTGTATAGCCGACAACGGCGAGGGCATTGCGCCAGAGCATTTGCCGCGCCTGACCGAGCGCTTTTACCGGGTTGACCGAGGTCGCTCACAGGCAACCGGCGGTACCGGACTGGGGCTTGCCATCGTCAAACATGTACTGATCCGACACGGCGGTCGCCTGGACGTTCAAAGCTCCATGGCTACGGATGGGCATGGGACGCAATTTACGGCCAACTTCCCGAAAGAGCGGGTGTGTGCGGCTGCGCCGGCGCTCCGGGCAGTGGCGGCCTGACTGTCCGCCGGTAGCCATCGGCTAGAATGACAGCATTGCATTTCTGATTTTCAACATGATCGGCATTTTGATCGTTGCACACGGCACGCTGGGCGAAAGCCTGATCCATTGCGCTAGCCACGTCATGGGCAAACGACCACAATATCTGCGCCAACTTGGCGTAACGGTGCACGACGACCCCGAGGCGCTGTTGCCACAGGGCCGCGACTTGATTCGTTTCCTCGACCAAGGACAGGGTGTGCTGGTGATGACGGATATCTTCGGCGCAACGCCTTCAAACATCGCCTGCAATCTGCTGGTGCCGGAACGTGTACAGGGTGTATCCGGAATCAGCATGCCGATGCTCATCAAAGCCCTGACTTATCGCGAGAAGAGCATGGAAATACTGATCCAGAAAACACTGTCTGCGGCGCACGAAGGCGTGATTCGCATGGCCGTAGAGGCAGACTCCTGATCATGCTGAAACAGGAAATAGAAATCATCAACAAGCTCGGCCTGCATGCACGAGCCTCGGCAAAACTCACCCAGACCGCTGGAGGATTCCAGAGTGCAGTTTTCGTTTCAAAGGCGGGCAAGCGAGTGAGTGCCAAGTCGATCATGGGCGTGATGATGTTGGCGGCTGGCAAAGGCACAAAGCTTGAGCTGGAAACCGACGGTTCCGATGCGGCCGAGGCGATGGCGGCTGTGGTTGCGCTGATCAACGACAAGTTTGGCGAGGGCGAATAGTGAGGGCATATTTGGGAAGTACCCATTTGCGAAACACTAGCACTGGCGCGCCTTTTCGATGGTTTTCTGTCTGCGAGCCGCGCCAGTGCTTGCGTTTCCGAGGTGACAGGTGAGCTTCACGTTGCACGGTCTGGGCGTCAGTGGTGGCATTGCCATCGGCCATGCACATTTGCTGACCAGCGCCTCTCTCGAGGTCGATCACTACTCGATCCCGGACGAATTTATCGGGCGCGAGGTCAAACGCTTCGACAAGGGTATCAAACAGGTGCGCGCTGAACTCGACGCACTCGAGCGCGATCTGCAGACCACCCAGCGTGGCGATGCAACCAGCGACATGGCCGCCTTTGTGACGGTGCATCGCATGATTCTTGACGACTCGACGTTTTCGGAAGCGCCGCGTGAAATCATCAAGCGCGAAGCCTGCAATGCGGAGTGGGCGCTTAAGCTGCAGCTCGATGAGTTGCTCGCGCACTTCGCGGAAGTTCAGGACGAGTATTTGCGCGAACGTAAAACCGATGTCCGCCAGGTGGCCGAGCGGGTGGTGGCGGCGCTGACCGGGCAAGGCGGGGTGGTGCCGGAGAAATTGCGTGCGCGAAACGAAGACACCATTCTGGTCGCACGCGACCTTTCCCCCGCCGATGTAATCTTGTTCAAGGACCACCATGTCGCCGCGTTTGTGACGGACCTCGGCGGCCAAACCTCGCACACCGCCATTCTCGCCCGCAGTATGGCGATCCCCGCCATCGTCGCGCTGCATACTTCGCGCGAGCTGGTGCGCGAGGACGAGATGATCATCATCGATGGCACCCAAGGTGTGTTGATCGTCGAGCCGGACGAAACGGTGCTTGCCGAATACCGTTTGAAGCAGAGGCAATGGAAGCTCGAACGCCAGAAGCTGGCGCGGATCAAGACGGCATCGGCCGACACGCTCGACGGCACCCATGTGGAGCTGCACGCCAACATTGAACTGCCCGGCGATCTGGAAGCCGTTAAGGCGTCAGGCGCCTCGGGCGTCGGCCTGTTCCGTAGTGAATTCCTGTTCATGAACCGCAGGGATCTGCCCACGGAGGAAGAGCAGTTTGAAGCGTACAAGCACGTAGCCGAAGGCATGAAGGGCAAGCCGGTGGTGATTCGTACCCTCGATATCGGTGCGGATAAATCATTCGGTGGCCCCGATCAGGGGTCGTCGCATTCTGCCCTGGGTCTGCGCGCTATTCGCTATTGTCTTGCCGAGCCACTCATCTTCAATACCCAGTTGCGCGCCATTTTGCGGGCCTCAAAATTCGGCGATGTCCGCATACTGATTCCCATGCTGGTTTCGGCCACTGAGATCACCCAGACCTTTGCCGCTATCACACGCGCCAAGGAGCAACTGAAGCTGGAGAACAAGAAGTTCAACGATAACATCCTGGTCGGCGGCATGATCGAAATCCCGGCTGCTGCCATCGCCTTGCCGATGTTTTTGAAGCACCTCGACTTTATCTCCATCGGCACCAACGATCTGATCCAGTACACACTTGCGATTGACCGCACTGACGATACCGTTGCGCATCTGTATGACCCGCTGCATCCGGCGGTACTGATGTTGATTTCCAGTGTTATCCGGCAGGCCAATGACGCCGACGTTCCCGTGACTGTATGTGGTGAAATGGCCGGCGACGTGCAAATGACGCGGTTGCTGCTGGGCTTTGGGCTGCGCTATTTTTCGATGCATCCAGCCAATCTGCTATTGGTAAAGCAACGTGTGCTGATGTCCAACCTGCCTGATATTCTGCCGATTGCCACACGCATACTCAAAGCCGACGATCCGGAAAAACTGCGGTCGCTGGTCGCAAAATTGAACGTTTGAACGGGATCCAGCGTCTCAGTTTCCATTGGTTGCCGGGTCGTCGTTGTGCCGTTTGTCACAGCAATTTCGCATCGATTGACCTACCCTGACCGGTCACCACAGGGGGCCACATGCTTAACGAAATCAAAGATGTCACGCAATACGAAAGCGGCAAACATCGCCGCTGGTTTCACGACGATTATTTTGACCTTTATACTTGGGAAGCCACCGATGGCACGCTACAAGGTTTTCAGCTTTGCTATGCCAAGCTAGGCAAGGAGCGCGCGTTGCGCTGGTCTCCCGAGGCTGGATATTCGCATGAAGGGGTAGATGCGCCGGAGGACAAACCGGGGCGAGCCATGAGCGCATTGTTCGTTGCTGACGGCGCGTTTGACGCCAATAATATCGGCACCATTTTTGAAAATGCCGCGCTGGAAATGCCGGACAAATTTCGCAGTTTTGTGCTCGACCGCATTCGAGCCTACGGTCAACTTTAGTGGTTCCTTACGCCTTTTACTTACCTCACGTTAACTAACTCATGATCCGATTTTCCGTGTCGCTGATCGCGGCTCTATTGTTGGCTGCCTGTTCGTCCATCCCGTTTCTGTCTGGTGAAATCAGCATGACTGCAGATGAGCTCACGCAGAAGATGGCGCGCCGTTTTCCCATTGAAAGAAGCGTCGGCGGCCTGCTGGACGTGACACTGTCGCGGCCACGCGTGGAAGCCAATCCGGCTGAACAGCGCATCACTGCCAGCTTCGAAGTGAACGTAAAGCCGGCGCTGAGCAATCGTAGCGTCACCGGGTCACTGAGAATTTCCGGCCGTCCGGAATACGTCGCGTCATCGCAGTCGCTTTTCCTGCGAGACGCAACAGTGGATCTTATTCGTATGGAAAACATGCCGGAAGCGTTTTCGGCGGCATTGGCAAAGGCAGCGACAAATTTTGCCAAAGACTCGGTGGAAGACAAGGCCCTGTACACGTTCAAGCCAGAAGACCTGAGCCGGTATGGCGCGCGCTATGAACCCGAGCGAATCGAGGTCAGGACAAATGCGATTGTATTGAAGCTGAAGTAATCGGCGCCGCAGTTCGCGCCGCTATAATCGCTTCCGCCACGTTGGCGTCAAAATAACTAGCTTGGAATTATCTTGGATCCAATACTGCTGCTAAAGGCCGCCGTCCTCGGCGTCATCGAGGGGCTGACTGAATTCCTGCCCATCTCATCGACGGGGCATCTGATCCTCGCCAGCACCTGGCTGAATTTCCCCAGCCATATCCGCTCAGTTTTCGAGATTGCCATTCAGCCCGGCGCAATATTGGCGGTCTGCTGGGAATACCGGGAGCGATTCATCGCTACTTTTTCAGGAATTGCCGACAACGCAGTGGCGCAACGCTTTACGTTGAATCTGGTCATTGCCACATCACCGGCCGTCGTGCTGGGACTACTATTTAAGAAACATATCGAAGTGTATCTATTCAAACCTGTGCCCGTGGCAATGGCCTTCGTCATCGGTGGCGTCATCATTCTGTTTGCAGAGCGTTGGTACCGAAATCGTGTGCAAGCCAACGCGGCACAGCCGATCGATTCCGTCGACTTGATTTCGCCATTGTTGGCACTTAAGGTTGGACTGGCGCAATGCGCAGCGCTGATTCCCGGTACATCGCGTTCCGGCTCGACGATCATCGGCGGCATGTTCTTCGGGCTATCGCGCAAGTGTGCGACTGAGTTCTCCTTCTTTCTCGCGGTGCCGCTATTGTTTGGCGCAACTATTTATTCGCTCTGGAAAGCGCGTGATGTCTTGTCGGCGACCGATTTGCCAGTATTCGGCATTGGTTTTGTCATGGCATTCATATCGGCATTCATCGTGGTGCGCTGGTTGATACGTTATGTATCCTCGCACGACTTCACCATTTTTGCCTGGTACCGGATTGGTTTTGGACTACTGGTGCTCGCGCTGGCGGCGATGGGGGCCGTAGACTGGGCAACACACTAATTTCTGGCGTTAAGATTCGAACAAACGCCAGCATCTGCGCGGCGCACAAGCCTAAAACCTCTTGAACGCCGCGCGAATATTGATTCCGCGATACCAAGTTATCGCGCTGGATTCAATCCAACCTGGCGCTATGCTGTCGCGCGTGCCTTGGTGAAGTTGCGGATCATCACCAGCAACTGTTCTTCCTGATACGGTTTGCCCATGTACTCATTCACGCCCAGCTCCAAGGCGCGATTGCGGTGCTTCTCTGCCGTGCGCGAGGTGATCATGATGATCGGGATACCCCTGGTTTTAGCGTCGGCCCGAACGTTACGGGCAAATTCGAAACCGTCCATGCGCGGCATTTCAATATCCAGCAGTATGATGTCTGGCTCGATATCCTGTAGCTGCTGAAGCCCATCCACACCGTCCTTTGCGGTGGCGACTTCAAAGCCCTCGCGCAGCAGCATGCGGCTGGTAATTTTTCGCACCGTCAACGAGTCGTCGACCACCATTACCAGCGGCGCGGACCGGACCAGCAATGGTGTTGCTGACTCGCTGTCGCCAGCGGCAGGCGCGGCGGCTGCGATGGCTTCGCCGAGTGACTGGCCCTTGGTGTCCTCTAGAACGTGTACTGCCGCCTGGTTGCTTGAAGCAAGCGTTTGTTCGTCGGACGTGAAACCGACCGGCATAGCCTGTGCTCTTTCGATACTGACGGTCGCTGTTTCGCGGAAATGCAATTGCACCGGGTTGATAATCAGGATGATCTGTCCGGAGCCGGTCACGGTCGCGCCGGCCACACCCATTAGACGCGCCAACTGCGGACCGATCGTTTTCACCACGATCTCGCGGTTACCGATGATCTGATCGACCTGTACGGCCGAACGCTGCTGACCGCTCTTTGCCAAAATAACCAGCGCTTTGCGCTGTGCAGAAACAGTAGGCTTGCCGCCAAGCAAAGCCGCCATTGATCGCAATGGATACTTGGTGCCTTTCCATTCGATCTCATTCATTGCCAGCAAAGGCTCGTAACGCTTGCCTTTGTATTCCTGGACCTGTTCAATCATGACAGACGGAATCGCGTACATAACATCGCCAACTACCACCATGACAGCTTGGGTCACCGCTAGCGTCAGCGGCAGCGCGATCGTAAAAGTGGTTCCGCGGCCTTCGTTGGAGGCGATATCGATGCGGCCACCGAGTGAGACGATCTCGTTTCGCACCACATCCATGCCAACGCCGCGCCCTGCCACCTGGGTGACTTCCTTGGCGGTCGAAAACCCGGCCATGAAAATAAACTGCGTCAACTGGGCCTCGCTGACTTCGGCGTCGGCGGCCAGCAAACCTTGTTCGATCGCCTTTTCACGAATTCGCGCGAAATTCAGCCCAGCGCCGTCATCGCTCAGCGTGAGCACAACTTCGTTACCGACCTGCTGCGCATCGATGGTGATTTCGCCGATTTCGGACTTGCCTTTTGCGGCACGATCAGCCGGTAGTTCCAGGCCGTGCGCGACAGCATTGCGCAACAAATGCTCGAACGGCGGCGTGATTTTCTCCAGCACGGAGCGGTCGATCTCCACGCGGACACCCCGGAACTCGAGGTTGGCCTTTTTCTCAAGTTCTTTCGCCGTCTGACGTACAAGGCGATAAAAACGATCCTGCAAGTTGCCCAAAGGCACCAGACGAACGCTCATCAAGCCTTGTTGCAGATCGCGATTGAGACGCGACTGCTGGATCAGCGCAGCCTCGGCTTCGTCGAGATTTTTTTGCAAGGACACCTGTAGCGTCACTACGTCATTCAGGCTCTCGGCCATGAAGCGCGTTAACTCCTGGGTGCGCGAAAAACGGTCAAACTCCAGTGGATCAAACGCCGCGCCATGTTCTTCAGCCTCTTTGATGCGCGACTGAATCTGGGTCTCGGACTGAATCTCGACCTCCCTCAACTGCGCCTTCATGCGCGCAATGTTTTCGTTCAGGTCAAGCAACGACTGTTTGAACGTCAACATCTCTTGTTCGACGCGGGAACGCGCAATCGACAATTCGCCCGCCTCGTTGACGAACCGGTCGATAATGTCGGCATTGACGCGCAACAGTGATTGGCGTTCGCGCCCTTTTGGCGCACTCTCATCGCGAACGGCCTGTGCGGCAGCTGCCATTACCGCGATGGTTGTCGGTTTGTCCTTTTGGTGCTCGAAGACATCGCTAACCGGAATTTCGATCACACTCGTCAACTCGCCGGCATTGAGTCGATCAAGCGCACCGGTAAAGCGGTCGAAATGTTCGTCGATGTCGTCAAACTTCACGGACGCTGGTTCCGCCTCGGCATCCATCGCGATCATCCTGGATTCGATGACGTGCGCCAACTCACCTAGACGCATTAGGCCAGCCATCCGAGCGCTACCCTTGAGCGTGTGGAAATGCCGCGCCAACTCGATCACAGGAGCGTGATCTGCGGGCATTGCCCGCCAGGTTCGCAGGCCATCGCCAACTTGCGGAACGATCTCTTTGGCCTCTTCAAGAAAGATGGGTAGCAGGTCCGCATCGATATCGTCTTCGATCCGGCGTTTCTCTTTTCCCGACTCAAACGCGGCTTCGACCGGATGCGTGACCACGGTCGTGGTGGCAGGTGCAGGTGCGGGAGAGGGAACAAACAACGGTGCGGTCGGCGCTGGCACAGCGACTTCGAACGGTGAATGTTCAACTTCGCTCGGCATTGTGGACGCCAATTCGGCGGCGACACCAATAGCTGCAACACCCGGCAGAGTAGCCGTTTCCGGTTCGGCAACAGCGTCGCCTTGGGCGAGGCCGTCTACTTCAACCGCTGGCTGCGGCACTTCAAAATCACGCACATGCTCAACCGGAGGCTCGACCGCAGCTTCGGCCGCGGGCGCGTCGAAAAAATCTGGTGCATCAAACGCAGATTCAGGAGCCGTTTCGATCATCGGTTCATCAGCAGCGATAACATCAACGGAAACTGGTGCAGCTTCCGCATTACGCTCAATCGCGGCGTCACCAACACTCTTTGTCGGCGCCGAAAACTCAAGTTCAGCGACCGGTTCGGCGACGGGTATAGGCGGCGGGGTCTCGGCAGGAAACGAAAAATCGGCAAACGGCGCGGCAGCGGGCACTTCAATCGCATCAATTTCTGCCAGCTGCGCGTTAGCTGACGTCGCGGGTGCCGACGGCTCGATAGCACCGAAGTTGCCGAAATCGATCTCGTCTGCCAACACGATTTCTGGCACAGCTGTCGCATCCGGCAACTTAACAAACGAGCTCTCCGCTCGCTTGGCCAGTTTCAGCGCTTCGCGCAGTCCGATCAGCTCCTTCACGACATCTTCGCGCGGCGTCGGTAACTCGTGGGTGTGCAGTCCCATCACCATGCTGCTTAGCGCATCTACGGCTTGACGCATCACCCCCAAACGCTCGGCATCGAGCACGGGCGTAAATTCGATCGCGTCCTGCGACCACTTTTCCAGTCCTGCCGCAACTTCGGCGATCATGTCGAAGTTGGTCGTTCGCGAAGAGCTATTCAGGGTATGGGCAGCACGCATGAATTCGTGCGATACCGGGCGCTCAGGTTTGGCTTCAAGTGCCGCCATTTCGTTATCGAGAGTGGCGATGTGTTGCTCAGCCTCGCCCAGATAAATATTGAACAGCGCGTGCGGCACGATCACTGTCCCGACCACGATATCGCTTGTATCAGACGGCAATTCCTGCTCAAGTTCGAATGCTTCTGGCGTCGAGGCCAAGTCAGGCGCAAACGCCGGCTCTGGACTCTCGACCGCCTCCACGGCCAATGGCGTTTCGTCGGTGGAGGCTATTTCCACCAGCGGCTCGGCATCCACCGGCGTGGCGGCGTCAACGGCGGCAAACTCGAACGGCGAAGTCTCAACAGTGGTCGCAGGAGGCAATTCAATGGACACCGATGGCGCCGGCGAGAGCGCAATTGGCGTTGCCACCGGTTCGGCTGGCGTTTCAGCTGAGGCCACTTCGGGGATCGCAGCGACCGGCTCGGCCGCAAAGACAGGCTCTTGTCCGTTCTTGAGCATTTCGGCCATCCGCGCTATTGCGGACCCGTCGACCCGCGCGCCATTGGTGATCTTCAGCGCGCTTACCCACTCCGAAAACGCATGTAAAGTATGATCGACAAAGGCCAATAAGCTGGGCGATGCCGGTGTTTCGTCCTTCAGCCACTTATTGAAAACCTGTTCACAACTCCAGGCAACTTCTCCCAAATCCACCAAGCCCACCATGCGCCCGGAGCCTTTGAGCGTGTGGTAGCCACGTCGAATGGTTGTGAGCGCATCGTGGTCGTGCGGTTTGCCGCGAAGCACGCCCAGATTCTCGCTGATTGTGACGACCACTTCGCCAGCCTCTTCCAGAAAAATCTCCAGTAGCTCGGAATCGACTTCCGTTGCGGATGCATCGATGAGCTGAACGGTTTGCGCTGACGGTGCTTCGGTGGGCTTGTCTGGGGCGATTTCAGCGATCGCTGTCATTACGCCGGTCTTGTTCGGGTCGAAGGTCTGATCGATCGCCTTCAACATTTCATCGCTTTGCCGCGCGGATTCGCCGTCTGCGATGAGTGTTGCGTCCTGCCTCAAATCCTTGACGGCCGCACGTAGCTGATCACGTGATGCGGTTTGTTCAGGCTGTTGTTTCCAATCCTCGTACAAGCCCTGCACTTTCTGCTTTGCCACATCCACATCCGCTTTGGATATGGGCGATTTGATTGCCGTGCGATCCGGATCCGCAGGTTTCTCGGCCAGACCGAAGCGGATCAACGCCGGCAACAAAACGTCGCGCGGCTGTGAGGTACCCTGCTGTAACGCCGCGATGTAGAGCCCGAGCGCAGATACGCCCTCTGCAACCGCCTCGGCATCATCGCCTACGATGGTAATCGCGCCAGACGCGAATTGCTCGACCTGCTTCCGCAGAAGGCTATTCAAATCGGCAGCTTCATTGAGCTCCAGAATCGTCAATGCGCCTTGGACTTGCGAAAACAACGGTGCCAAATTGCTAAGCTCAGTCGATTTGGTCGGATCGCGGAAAAAGGTATCCAGCGAACCTTCGATGGTGGCCAGATTTACCTGAACCTCCTGACCAACCTGAAACATCAGCATTCGTTCCTGAGCGCGCTTGGACATATCGTCCATCAGCGCGGACGTACCCGCTCTGGCCGGGGGTAACGCGCTGCCGGTCATTGCACCTTTCAATCTCTCAACGACATTCCTTGCCTGTGCACCGAAATCTGATGATTGCCGAAAATAGTTTTCCAGAGCGGACTCCAGAAACAGCAGCGCAGTCGCCATTTCGAGAGACAACGTTTCACTGACCGGCACTTGTGTTTTCCGCAAATGCTCGCCAACAGCGCCCAACGTCTCAACTACAGTTGCCAGGTCTCTATTGGGCTGGCGCTTCGCGGCATTGAGAAACGGTGCGCTCTGGGTGACGAACTGCTCAAGCGAGGCGCGGTTTCCGCTGGCGAATTTGAGCCAGCTTTCCTTCTGCTCCTGTACGTGATCACGTAGGCCGCGAATCACCGCCTTTAGCTGGTCATCTGCCCCAAGCGCGCCGTGCACGACCGGGATGGCAAGCAATTCATCGAGGCGATAAAGTTCGCGAATCTTCCGCAAGCGTTCGGTATTTGCCTTTGATCGACCAATAACGAGCAGCAAATCACGAAACAATTTTTCCGGGACCTTTTGCACACCATCAATCAGAAGCTTGATCTGTTGATCTATCTTCCCGAACAACTGTACGGCCATCGCACCAGCATCTCCGGGGTTGGTAGCAACGGCGTCAAAAAATCCGCTCGCGGCGTACCAGAACGACACGGTCGGGGAGGTGACTTGAAGCGCCTCAATAGCCAGGGTAGCATTGCGCATTTCGCGCGCGCCGCCAACCATATCCTTGTCGCGCAATAGTTTTAGCAGACCCGCCTGATACATTGCACGTCGCTGTTTGATGGCTTCTGCCAGCATTTCCGGCTTCGGCAGCGCGACGGTATTATCCGGCATGACCAACGTGAGCGAAAGGTCGGGCGAAAACAGGTCTGTCTCGGACGCGTCCGTTGCGCCGCGCGCCTTATTGACCTCAATGTAAGCACGCGCCAGCAACATTGGCCGATCCGGCTCACCTGCCATCAAGCTGTCAAGATAGGCGGACAGGCTTGCTGTCGCGGTTAAAGCGGTGGCAATGCGCTGCGGCGCTTGCGCGCGCGCATTCGGGTCGCTCTCGTGGCTGCCAACGAGTTTCTCTATTTCTTCATTGAAGCGTGTCGCCGCGCCCAGACCGACCATGGTCAGCGCGCCGGTCACTTGATGCAGATGCGTAGCCGCGTACTTGGCCGCCTTGGTATCGCCGGGATTGGCGGCGAGGGCCTCAAGGTGCGCGCGCGTTTCAGCTAGCGAATGTTCTATCTCCGCCTTTACCCATGACAAGGGGCCGATATCAAACGCTGGTTTTGGATTAGAAGCCATTAATTACGCACCGAATTTCAAGTGAGACATTGGCAAAGTTCGGCAGACTGTTACAACTTGAATCCGGAAACCGACGCTTTGAGATCCGATGCCACATCTGCCAACTCTTTAATTGACGACGCTGTCTGCTGTGTACCGGTCGTTGTTTGACGATTGATTTCAAGAATGTCCTGCATATTTCGGGCAACCTTGTTTGCAGACGCCGCCTGCGCCTGGGTGTCGGCAGAAATTCTTTGAATGAGGTTCGCCAGACTCTTGGTAACGGTATCGATTTCGCTTAGGGCTTGACCCGCCGCGTCCGAGAGCTTTGCACCCTCGACCACACCAGTGGTTGATTTTTCCATAGCAGCAACGGCATCTTGTGTGTCTGCCTGAATGGTTTTCACAATGGCGCCGATCTGCTTGGTTGCTTCACCGGAGCGCTCGGCCAATCGCTGCACCTCTTCTGCTACCACCGAGAAGCCGCGCCCTGCCTCGCCCGCTGAGGCTGCCTGAATGGCAGCGTTCAACGCGAGCACGTTTGTCTGCTCAGTAATGTCGGAAATCAGCTCTACAATTTCGCCAATTTCCTGGGAGCTCTCGCCCAGCCGCTTGATACGCTTGGATGTTTCCTGGATTTGCTCGCGAATATCGTTCATACCAGAAATCGAATTTTGCACCGCGACGCGCCCCTTGTCAGAGGCCGCCAATGAGCGCATGGCAACCTGCGACGATTCCTCAGCGTTTGACGACACGGTCGTCAGCGTCTGCGCGACACCAAGCACCTGCTGGGTCGTGTCCTGAATTTCTTTCGATTGCTTTTCGGCAGCGTCGAGCAACTGCACTGAAACCGCCTGTGCTTGTTGGGATTTCGCCGATACGGATGTTGACGCATTGTTAACCCCGGTTACCAGTGTGCGTAACTCGTCAATTGTGTAATTCATCGAGTCCGCGATGGCGCCGGTGATGTCCTCCGTCACCTTCGCCCGAATGGTCAAGTCGCCGTCAGCCAGGTCGCCCATCTCGTTGAGGAGCCGCAGGATTGCCTCCTGATTGCGCTTATTTTCGGATTCAGACTCACCGGCGCGCCGGCGTGCATCGGATAGAAATACCGCCGCAATCAAAGCCAGGAAAATCAGCGCCAATAAGCCGAACCCCAGCGCCAGAAAAAGGAAAATGTTTTGCTTTTCCACCGCTAGGGCGTTTTGCAATTGTTCTACGTTTGACAGCAGCTGTTCGGAGCCTTGCTGCAAAGCGCGGCCAGACTGACGCGCGGAAACCAGTTTTTGCACGCTTCCCAGGATCGGCTGGATGTTCTGCTCAAAGCCGTTAAACGACTCCCTCAGCTTGGCCAACTTGGCTTTTGCGTCCCCGTCGCGCAAAGCAGTGATTCCCAATGTGTCAGAACCGGACTCCAGCGCCTTGATCAGTTCGCGGAAATCATTGGTGTCTTTGCCCATCAGGAAAGGCACCGTTGGATCGATAATCTCACCGCCAAGAATTTCTGCGGAGCCACGTCCTAGTCGCTCCGACAGGAATGTCAGACGGTTAACCTTCAACACCTGAACCGGCGGCGCGCCGGACTGCTGCATCAGACCGGTCAAATCCTGCGAAAGTTCGGCCAGCTCCTCGGAGCCTGCGCGAACCTGTGCGATGTTGCGCGACAATTCAGACAAGTCATTTTTAGCCGCCAGGATCGACGTCGCGGCATTGGAAGCGTCGGCGAAGCGCTTGGTCAGTTCCTCCAGGCGCGACGTGAGCTCTTCGCTGGAGCGAGCACTTGGGACCTTTGTGTTGAACGCTTCTCCCCCCTTATTCAGCACTTCCAGATAACGCTGAAATTCGTCCCGGCTGTCCTGAAGTTGTGGAAACGAGGCCAGGTCACCGCGAGCAGCGAGCCCGGCAGATTTTGCAAGCCGCTGCGAGTGATACTGGAGCTGTGAGGTGATGTTAGCGAACGTTGAGCTATTGCCGCGACCGTCCGCGTCCAATAAAACGGCACCAATGGTGAAGGCGCCGAACAACCCCGCAACGGCAAGCAAGATTGGCAGCTGTTGTTCGACCGGTCGGTTGCCGATTAACGGCAGCTTGAAGCCGCCAAGTTTCTTGGTGGGCTTGGCCGTGCTGGCAGCAGCAACGTCTGCTTTGATTTTTCTCGTTTGAGTACCCGTGGTACCTGCGGCACCGGTGGTTGGTCCGGCATCGGCGTTTGAATCTTTCCGGTCACCGATGGATGATGTCGCGGCCACGCTTTTCTTGCGGCCGAAAAGCTTTTCCATAAAGGAGCCAGACTTTTTGCCCGCGGCCGTCGGCTTGGTCGCCGTCACGGGCGACGTCGCGGTCTGCTTATTGTCCTTGGATGTCAGGGACGGTGTTTTGAGTGCCATGGGCTTCTCCGTTACATGCTTGATTTGTTCGTTGCCAACATCACTAGGCGGCGACAGCCGCTGTCACGACCCCTACTTCAAGAAAATGCGCATTCCGCGCCAGCCCTGCCAGATCGAGCTCGTACCACGATGTACCACTTGCGTCGCGATAAGCACCCTTTACCCACGGCCTCGCCGCTTCCGCGCCAAGCGGCTCGGGTGTAAACAGCTCTGGGTTATGTAAACCCAGCATTCGACTTACCACCAAACCTGAACCCTCGATCAATCTTTCGGCGACCAGAATGACGCGACGTTCCATTGCCGCCCCGATTGCCGGCTGCCCTTGAAAAGCTGCGAAGTCTGCGATCGAATACAGTTTGCCGCGAATATTGGCAACGCCGCGATACCAGGTCTGCGTCATCGGCACTGGAATAATTTTCGGCATAGGGATTACTTCGGATACGTCCGAAAGCGTAACCAGCCAGTTCTGCTGACCGACCTGGAAGCCAAGTCGCGATAACACGGTCTTTCGCGAAGCGGCATCGCGAATACGCAATGCTACCCCTTGTTGAAACTCCCGAAGACTGGTCTTTCGCGCCATGGCTCAAGCAACCCGAATAGGTAAATGGGCGTTCAACCGAGCGCCTTGATTTTCGATATTAGCTCTGGGCCATTCACGGGCTTGACCAGATAATCTTTGGCGCCTTGGCGCATTCCCCATATCTTGTCCGTTTCCTGGTCCTTGGTGGTACAAATAAAGACGGGAATGTGTTTCGTGGTGTCGGCACGCGTAATGGCCCTCGTCGCCTGAAAGCCGTTCAGCCCCGGCATTACAACGTCCATAAGGATAAGGTCAGGCAATTCAGCCTTTGCTTTTTCCACACCTTCTTCGCCGCTGTTGGCAACAACCACAGCATATCCGGACTTGACCAGCAATCCTTCAAGAAATGCGCGTTCGGTGGGGGAGTCGTCAACGACGAGGATTTTTTTGACGGCCATTTTTTGCTCCAGTAATAATATGTAATGCGTTGAAATTTGGAATACTGATCTGACTTATCCTACATTACCCGGATGCGATCAGGCAGGTGTGCCTCTACCGTTTTTAACAGACTATCTTTCGAAAAGGGCTTTGTAAGGTATTCGTCGGATCCGACCATACGGCCCCGCGCGCGATCAAACAAGCTGTCTTTAGATGACAGCATGATTACGGGCGTAAATTTGAATTTCGCATTCTTCTTTATCAGCGCGCAGGTTTGGTAGCCATCAAGTCTTGGCATCATGACATCCACGAAAATCAGGTCGGGGTGGTGATCTGCGATTTTGACTAGCGAGTCAAATCCGTTTTCCGCCAGAATTACCTGACAACCCGCTTGCATCAAGAAAATCTCTGCCGAACGCCGAATCGTATTCGAATCGTCGATCACCATGACTCTGACGCCGGCCAACGGTTTTGCGTCGCTCACGAGGCTCTCTTCTCGAACGGATGCATCAAATTAGATAACCAGTATTTACCATGTCGACAAAATCGCGCCTCCAGACGGCCCACGCTATTAAATGCGTCGTTTTTGACCGCTGCAGCCCCCAAAACAAGATGTTTTTTCCATTGCCTTCCGGCTATTTGAGTAAAGGTTATCCCGCTTTCACACAAGAAACAATAAGAAACCGCCTGTTTTCGATATTCTTTTAGCAAGCCACAATGCACCTTACGGTCGATGCCGACACCGCTCAGAGCTCGACCATTTCAAAATCCTCTTTGCGAGCGCCACATTCAGGACAACACCAACCAATAGGTATGTCGCCCCAGCGCGTACCCGGAGGGATGCCGTCTTCTGGCCAGCCGACGGCCTCTTCATACATCAGCCCACAGACCAGACACATCCATACTTTGTCGGCACCGCTACTATCAATCACATCCATTCTCAGCTTTCAAGCGATACAATAGTTCACAATTGTCCGCACCAACTACGCTACCGACAGTCGCCAAAAAAGCCGCATCATAGCGGCTCTGGCGGGTGCGCGCCATATCGGCTATTTTGCAGCATTCCAGATATTTAAACATGCCAGACTCCTTCAAAGCCCCACCGGCAGTGCTTACGTTTGCAGCGTCAGACCCTTCTGGTGGTGCCGGAATCCAGGCCGACATTTTGACCTTGTCGAGCATGGGTTGTCATCCGCTTTCGGTCATTACGGCCATCACTGTACAGAACACATCGGGGGTCGAGGCGATTTCCGTGGTGGACGCCGATCTGGTCGCCGATCAGGCCCGCGCGATATTGGAAGACATTCCTGTGGCAGCTTTCAAAATTGGTGTCCTGGGCAGCGCTGAGATTGTTGCGGTAGTGGCTGAAATTGTGTCGGATTATCCTGAAATTCCGCTCATATTGGATCCCGTTTTGGCGTCAGCTCGCGGCGATGAGTTCGCCAACGAAGATACCCTGTCCGCAATAAGGGAGTTGCTCGTGCCACAGTGTACGGTCATCACGCCAAATTCACCTGAACTACGACGTTTGGCCCAAGAAGACGATGAAGAAGCACTAACGCTAGAAAAACTAGCCATGCGTTTGATAGAGATGGGCTGTGAGTACGTTTTGGTCACCGGCACACACGAGGCCACCGCCGATGTGATTAACACCGTTTTTTTTGAAAAAGGCGTCGTACGAAGCGATACCTGGCAGCGACTACCCGGCAGTTATCATGGTTCGGGTTGCACGTTGGCTTCCGCGCTGGCGGCGACGATTGCACGCGGTCTGGACATCGCAGAGGCCGCTCGTGAGGCGCAAGAATACACTTGGCAGACGCTCAAGTTTGGCTTTCGGCCGGGAATGGGGCAGCTTCTGCCTGATCGCATGTTTTGGGCGCGCGATGATGAGGTCGACGAGCGCGGGCTGGGCAACAAGGCCCAAGATACCGAGTCTGCAACCGGCGGTTTGCGATCACGTCTTTAATATGCGTGGACTGTATGCCATCACACCCGAGTCAAGTGATTTGCCGAAGCTTGTTGATCAAGTGGGCCAAGCAGTCGCTGGTGGAGCGTCTGCCATCCAATACAGAAATAAGTCGTTGTCGCCCGGTGCTGCGATCTTGCAGGCAAAGGCGCTTCAGACGTTACTTAGTAAGACAGGTGTGCTATTCATCATCAACGATAACATCGAACTTGCACTGGCAATCCGGGCCGATGGCGTACACGTTGGGAAGCAGGATAGTGACTTAAGTGCGCTTTCAGGCGTTCGCGAGCATATTTTGAGCGGCCGCTTTTCATCGCGACATCAGCCGTTTTTGATCGGTGTTTCTTGCTACAACGATTTGCAACGTGCGAAAGCGGCTGTCGCCGCTGGTGCAGATTACGTTGCTTTTGGCAGTTTCTTTCCCTCGCAAACTAAGCCGGACGCCGCAAAGGCGGACGTCATGCTTATCAAGTCAGCCAAAATTGCATTGGACGTGCCCGTAGTTGCTATTGGCGGGATCACACTTGAAAACGCGCCGCAACTCATTGCGGCCAGAGTCGATGCCATTGCAGTAATCACCGATTTGTTTGGGGCGGACGATATCAGTCATCGCGCCCGCCAATTTACCAACCTTTTCAATTCCGGCAATCATGTTTAACAATAGCAAAGCCTTGTTCGAAAAATCACAGCGAGTCATTCCCGGGGGCGTTAATTCTCCAGTTCGCGCGTTCCGCGCGGTTGGGGGAACGCCGATTTTTTTTCGCCGCGGTAACGGCGCCTATTTGTGGGACGTAGACGATAACAAGTTCATCGACTATGTTGGCTCCTGGGGGCCGGCAATACTTGGTCATGCCCACCCGGAAGTGGTGCGCGCTGTTCAGGAAAGCGCCGCCAACGGAATGTCTTATGGGGCGCCGACGGAAGGCGAGTTGCAGATCGCCGAACGGCTGTGCGCGCTGCTGCCCTCGATTGAGCAGGTGCGGCTGACCAGCTCCGGGACAGAGGCAACAATGAGTGCAATTCGCCTGGCGCGTGGTTTTACTGGACGCAACAAGATCATCAAATTTGAAGGCTGCTACCATGGTCACGGCGATGCGCTTTTGGTAAAGGCGGGTTCTGGGGCGCTGACTTTCGGCAACCCCAGTTCAGCGGGTGTGCCCCCAGAAGTTGTCGCACACACTATCGTGCTTGACTACAACAATCTGGACAGTCTTACCGAGTGCTTTAACAAGATCGGCAGCGAAATTGCCTGTGTCATCACCGAGCCGGTCGCGGGCAACATGAACTTCGTGTTACCTGACCAAGCGTACATGGATGCATTGCGCAGTTTGTGCACCAAGTACGGTGCCATACTCATTTTTGATGAAGTGATGACTGGCTTTCGTGTAGGGCTGGCCGGCGCACAGGGCCACTTTGGAATAGTCCCGGACCTTACAACGCTAGGGAAGGTAATTGGCGGAGGCATGCCGGTGGGGGCGTTCGGTGGCCGCAGAGACATCATGGCGCATTTGGCACCACTCGGTGGCGTTTATCAGGCGGGAACCCTTTCCGGCAACCCGGTCGCGGTTGCGGCAGGACTGAAAACGTTGGAGCTAGTATCTGCACCGGGTTTTTTTGAAGCACTATCTCGCACAACTTCAAGTCTGGTTGCCGGGCTGAATTCTGCAGCCGCAGAAGCAGGTCTCGAGTTTAGCGGTACGTCTCTTGGGGGCATGTTCGGCATTTTCTTTCGTAGAAGTGTCCCGGCAAATTATGCTGAGGCACTGCAAAGTGATAAGCCGAGGTTCAACCGGTTCTTCCACGCCATGTTGGCGCGCGGCATTTACCTCGCACCATCAGCCTTTGAGGCGGGTTTTGTGTCTGCGGCGCATACGGATGCCGATATTGAGGCGACAATAAAGGCGGCGAAAGAAGCATTTTCGGATATTGACCAGACTTAAGTCCAAGGCATGACCACGTGAAATTGAGAGCAACCATTGATGGCGTAGCGTTGGCCGCACTGGTGTTCGCTGTGATCGCGATTTCCGCAGTTTCAGCCGTCGCGTTTTTCTCAGCCGAAAATCTGATCACCACAAATGAAAAATCGTTGCGTATGCAACGAACCGCTTCCAGCCTGGAGGCGATTCGATTTCACTCATTCGCAGTGGACAGTAGCGAACAAACTTACATCATTACCGGTAAAGAGCGCGACCTGACGCCTTATCTGGCAGGTATTGTTGAAATAGAGGCAGAGATCGCATATCTGGCAGATCGTCGATCCGAACATCCGGAGCTGGAAAGAAGATTTGCAGAGCTACAAACTCTGGCGCAAAACTTTGTCGCTGATGAGCGCAACATTGTTGAAGCGCGTCGTTCCACCGGCGAGTTGATTGCCAGGGAAATGGTGAAGCGACGCTTTGGGGACGCGACCCATGATCAGTTGCTCAAGACCACTTATCAGTTGTTAGTCAGTACACGCAAGCAGATGGAAGAACTAGAGGCAGATCAAATCGCATACGGCGATAAAGTACGGCGGCTGATTCTGGCGCTAATCTCATCAGCAGGTTTTATATTGTTTTTTTTGTATGGCTCATTGCGCCGGTTGAGCGTCGAACAACGCGCCGCTCAGGCGCGCTTCGCACATCAGGCAATGCACGACTCCCTGACCGGGCTTTGCAACCGGCCTGCGGTGATGGAGCACATCGACCGAAAGGTTGAGAACGGTGAACTCGAGGCTTCGCTGGGTGGATTTGCACTCCTTTTGCTTGACCTTGACGGCTTTAAGGCCGTTAACGACAAATCGGGACACGATGCCGGTGATGAGCTGCTAAAGCAGGTTGCTATTCGTTTAGAGGCCGCGCTGCGTGATTCAGACTTTGTTGCCAGGCTTGGCGGCGATGAATTTCTGGTTGTCGTACCACAGGTTTCAGATAATGAAACAGCCGAGCGCGTTGGAAGAAAACTTATTGACGTGATCGGCGCGCCGTATTTGCTAAGCGACGTCGCAGCTTCAGTGACTGTCAGTATCGGCATCAGCATGTTTCCAAGCGACGCACGCGATCGGGAGTCGCTGATGAAGTGCGCGGACCTCGCGCTTTATACAGCTAAACGCGCTGGAAAGAATCGTCTGTGCTTCTTTGTAGCCGATTTGCCGGCAGACATGGGTATCAGTCAAGCTGAGACTCAGTCATCCTTTGGCAATTCCTAGAAGTGATCCGCTAAAGTTAGCGTGCACGCATCCCGGCGATATATTCCGCGAGCGCGAGCATGTCTTTTT
>JBDTPE010000002.1:0-25418 GCA_039932875.1 Betaproteobacteria bacterium
TCAGGGCACATTTTGCGACGCTGCTCGATGAGGCACCCGTGCCACTGATCATTCGTGCCGTCGAGGAAGTGTTTAATGGCGTTGTGCCGAAAACAACTTGGCGCTATTTCGCAAGATGGGCCTCAGAGTTGAAGTCAACGCGATTGATCTGGCATTGAGCGCAATCATCGATGGCGACATACCAGGTGCATGGCGCAATCTGTTTGAACGCGCCACGGACCTCATCGATGATGTCGAGGCAAAGGTCGGTAAGAAATTCTTCTGGACGCTCGGCGGTGGAACGGTATTGATGCTTCGGCATCAACATCGGCAGAGCAAAGATATCGACATCTTCGTTCCTGATCCGCAGCTCCTGGGTTACTTCAGCCCGAGATTGAGTGAGGTCGCCGAGGGCCTGACTGGCCGGTACCAGGAGACGGCCGGACACCTGAAACTGTTCTTGCCTGCTGGCGAAATCGATATCGTCGCATCTCCCAACCTGACCGCTCCCGGTTTCGTTGAAGGTGAGTTGCTCGGCCACACGGTTCGACTGGAGACGGATGCCGAAATTGTTGCCAAGAAGATGTGGCACCGCGGCGACCAGGTGAAAGCGCGCGATCTTCTGGACCTGAGCCTAGTCATCGAACGCTCCCCTCAAGCTCTAAGCGCAGCGGCCCAGTTCCTTACTCGGCATAGGGAGGTGTTTCTTGAACAGCTAAGCACCCGTGAAGACGTATTGCGCGAGCAATATGATGCGATCGATACAATCAAATACCAAACGACGTTTGATGAGGCCGTTGAGGTGGCACGGCATTTCCTATTGGGCCTTGAGCGCGCCTGACAGGACAAGCGAACCACGCACCCGGCACAACGATCTTGGATAGCCCGTCGAAAGCAAACGACACATCAGCTGAAGACAGCTCAACGGTATGTGCGCGCCCGGCCAAGGACCTTGGTCTGCTTACAGTCGAGGAAATGCCCTCGAAAAAATCAGTGAACGCCCGCACGATCCTGTCCCAGCGTGAAGACTACGTTATCGAGCTGCGGCACGACTCCAATCGTCGCTCCCGTGGTCAACTGGTCGAAGGCGATAGACCGTGGTACCGGTGCATTGAATGCGAGACCGCACTTCGCGTGCGCGCCGACAAGCGCGAGGACCTCGGACACGCCTACTACTTCAAACATCCACACAAGAGCCCGGATTGCTCCTTGAAGCGCGACAGAGAGGAGATGACGAAAGACGAAATTAATGCCGCGCGCTATCAAGGTCTGCCAGAAGGCAGGCGGCACATCCGTCTAAAAAATCTCATCTTGATGAGCGTGTCGGCCGATCCGGCTCTACAAGATATTGAGAAAGAGCGTCGTCTCTATCATCGCGTAGATCCGAAGCGCTACCGGACGCCGGATGTGAGCTTTATCGCACCAGGTGTAAGGGTTGCCGTCGAGGCGCAGGTATCGAACACAAGTCTCGAAATCATGTTGGACCGACAGGACTTTTACGCCGATGATCGGGCTTTGCTGCTTTGGGTGGTGGATGTCGCCCCCGAGGGCGACATCCTCATGTATCTGAAGGACGTTAGGGCGGTCCACAACGGTAATATTTTCGTAGTAGATGAGAAATCGCGCGACGAATCGTTCGCTCAACAGGCCTTCGTGCTCTGGTGCTATTGCGAAGTACCAACCGTCACCAAGGTGGGCGAAATAGAAGACATCATGACCGCTCAGCTCGTGAAGTTTTCTGACCTGCGAAAAGACCCCGCACATGCGCAGCTCTGGTATTTTGATCGCCGAGTCGCGTTGGCGAAGGCCGAAATGGCGGCCATGGAATTCCGCGTGCGGCGCGAAGCGGCAGCGGTTGCCGAACAACGCCGGCGAGATGCCGCATTCGAAATTAAAGTCACCCACACCCCAGTCCCGATCGTTGTGCCGGCTTCCGACCCTTTCGGCGACTGTCGAGCAGAGTACTACGCCGGCCTGACGCGCAAGAAGATGGAAGTTCGGCACCAGATGGTCGAATTTGTGTTGGACAGCCTTGCCGGCACCCACAGCCATGACGCCCTCCAGGATCAGGCATTTTATGTTTTCGCTCTGATGCGAAAAGCGGGTGTGAAGCTACCGAGTTACCAGACGCGCGAGTACGGTCACATCAAGTCCCGGCTGGAGATTTTTCTCAGTGCGCGTTTTAGAAGGCCGATACGATTCAATCATTCCACCCTGGTTGCGCTGGCACACCATGTGGCCGTGCAGTACGAGGACGCCTTGTGGTACTTCCGGCAGATCTGCTTGCAGTACGGCGGCGCCGAAGTGATCGCCAGCGAGGACACAACAGGGAACTGGGCGCGGAAGGAAATCGCGCTACAGAAAGCGTGGAAGGCAAGCAAGCGCCGTCCGGATCCGCAGTGGTTGGCGCTTTGCGCGGTACTTTTTCCCGAGGTCGAGATTTTCGAGCGCCTTTGGGCGCGAGAGGGCGCGCAGTAAATGAAACTCCCGAGAATGTGTCAAATCGCTTCCAATTTTGACCCACCTGATCGTGCCATTTTCTGGCGATTTTCTTAGCGAAATGAGGGATTTCGGGTCGAATTGACCCAGGTGCGAATCTGCGAGCTTAGTCAGTGGGTCAATTCACTAAGCGACGCGACATTCACGAGCAATGGTCGTTGCGTCGCCAAGTAGGCCGCCGGTGCGTTGTTAAAATTGCGCAAGGCGAGTGGGGAAAGTGTGCACTAGCCCGTTGCGACGATGCCCAAAGAGCTGATGAAAAGAGTCGTAAGAAGACTGGCTTCCAGAGAGCAGATGGTAGCGGCTGCAGAGGCTGAATAGTGTCTCCTCCGATAGCCAGGATGGAAGCGGAGACTGTATTGCTGCCGGCGAGAACAGTTGTCCTGTCACTATGTGCTTCGTCGTGTTGACAGTTCACTACACGGGAGACACCAATTTTATCCGCGTAAGACCTAATAGGTGTGCCTAAGTGACGACAACAGGAGGAATGAGTTGATAACGCGATGTTGTAATGACGCCCTGCAATTCAAGGTCGAATTTCAGTCAAACCGATGGCATTCTGCCCGTATCCGACTTTTGTTCAAGGAGCATTAACATCGCGTGAAGCTATGTTGTTGTTTTCAATGTCTTGTGAATTTTCCGCTGTATGCGACTTTATTGGCACGGAACACCAAGGCAATCCAAGCAGTGCTTGGTTTTTTTTCGAACGAGAAATGGCAATCAGTTTGCGGCGCACGCCATTTTGTGCGAAACGATACCCGGACGAGACGGTTACACCATTCCGGACAATCTTCGAAGAATGAAAAACAGTACTGCATCAAAGATCTGCGCGCTCATAGTTGAGCTTTACTTCGAGTTGATTGAAGAAGTGAAGCCTCGAGCAAGTTAAAGGTCAATATCGAATTGCGGTAGCGGTATAACTCGCACTTCAATAAGATATGCGCGCCTAAGTTCGCAGCACCCCACGCTGAGCTTAGAGACGTCCTTCAGATGCGTTGATAGCCAATTCTCAACGCGAGATAACACTGCCTGTTGCAACCTGAGCGAATCAACAATTGTTTGGCGCAATGGTCGGCATGACTTACGCCAAACAAGCGTTTTGTATGCAAAAAATGCGACGGCTAACTTGCGTTGCGAATCGGACGTGAGTGTGCAATGCTAGTTGTATAGAGACCAGAAGCGGTTCACCTTCGCGCCGATCGGAACGGCGCTTGTGATTGGCAGCGTGTTGCGCTGCAGCACGAGTCGAAGACGAAACCGACCCGACGGGGGGATTGCGCGCGTGCGCATATCGCCCATTCCCGCAATTTCTGGCGCATGGGAAGTATGGGAAAGAAGAAGAGTGATCCGCTAGGGGTTATTGGTGTCGCCATTGTCGCGATTGGCGCGATTATCATGACGATACCGAAAGAAGTGTGGATCTTGATCGGCGTGGGCCTCGCGGCTTACGCGTTGTATCGGATTTACGACGCCTTTACGGACAAACCGTCGCCGCCGTCCACGCCCGACCCGACACCTGCGTCCCGTCCCAGTTTCCGCCAACCAAGCCGACAGATTGAGTCGAGCGGTGACAGCGGCGGTTATCGGATACCTGAACGCCCAAGACAGACGGCAGTAGCAGCGCGATGGATCCCTGCGAATGAGCCGATTCAAGTGGCCGATCTGGTGATACCCGGGGGAATGGTGTATGTCGGCGGCAGTTTGCTGACGTTGACTGGTTCAACCGATCCGGCACTGATCGATCCATCGCTCGAAATTGCGTCGCCGAGAGCGTACATCAGAGACTCGAATATGGGTTACTGGCCGAGCTACTCTTCGGTGTCGCCTACAGCTCGCCGTGGTTATTTGAAGTGGCTTTCGAGCGGAAGAGCGGATCCCGATGCGGACATAGGGTATGTATTTCTGTTTTTCTACGGATTAGAAAGGCGAGTGTTGATTGATGCGCCGAAAGATGCGGCCGTCGCCGCTGAGCTGCCTGCTATCGCCGGCGAGATTCGGCGCCTGACGAGTATCTATGGCGAGAAATCGGGGTCGGTTAGAAACTACTTTTCAAAGTTCCTGGAATTGGTGGAAGGCCCTGTGAGTGGCGAACCGCTTTACGACAAGCCGATACCGCCACTGCCGCCATCCTATGAATTGCCGTTTTATTTGCGGCTTGCCCTTGGCCAGACAGCGGTCGCCAAAGTGCCTGTGCCAGCGCATCTTGCGTTGGCTTGGGCGGAACACGATCCGACGATTGGCAAACGGACGCCGATTGTTCGGTGCCGCGAACAATTTCACGCAATGTTTGCAGCCAAGTATCGGGATGTATGCGGCGATGGCATTCGCTTGCAAGTCAACCGTACAAAATTGAAGCTTGTTTATCGACCCGCGTCGTCTGGTTTTCGCGGAGTGGGTGAGATTGCGCGCAAGTTCGGTGATATACCCGACGTCACGTCCTTGCTTACCGTTACCCGCACGCTGCAGACGGTTGTCGATGCTTGCGGCACCGAACTTGACGCCTATAGCCGCTACATCAAGAAGAATCCTGACCAGACCGAGTCGCTTGAAGCGATTTTGCAGCTTCCCGCCTCGATTTGGCCGCAGGCGGCGAGAGACGTGCTGAGTAAAGTATCCGAACGGATGGGTGCGGGTTTGGTGGCCATGCCGCTATCAGAACTCACAGCGATGTTGAACGCCGGTCGCGATTTAACGCGTGACAGGATGCTTGGTTTCGCGAGGGCATTGGAGTCTATGAACATCGGCATTGAACCCGATGTATTGAATGGCGCAAAACTCCCCAAAGCCAATGACAAGATTGTGTTGTTCGCCATGCAGCCCGGTGACGCGCAATCGCGCAGTGGCATTGGCTTCAATGCCGCTGCCGTCACATTGCAACTTGCCACAGCCGTTGCGCATGCAGACGGCGCATTGGAAGCGCCCGAAATACTTCGACTGAGCAAGCAAATCGATGCATGGCATCATCTGACCCCCGCCGAATTACGGCGACTTAAAGCGCATTTGCGACTGCTCCTTGTCGCACCGGTCCCAATAGCCACGATCAAGAAGAACCTAGAACCTTTGGACAGTGGGGCAAAACGAATTGTGGGCGCATTTGCCGCGACGATTGCGCAGATGGATGGCGTGGTGACCCAAGCTGAAATGAAGGCGCTTGAAAAGATCTACACACTTCTGGGGATCCCATCGAAGCAGCTTTACAGCGACATTCATGTTTCCGCAACGGTAGAAATTGTGCCGGGGGCGCCGGCGACTATCAAGCCAATGACAGTTGGAGCGTCGTTTACGCTCGATCCCGCGCGAATCGCCGCGTTGCAGCGAGATAGCGAGCGCGTTTCATCGCTGCTATCAAACATCTTTGTCGACGAAAAATTGACTGTGACCATCCCCGATGAAACAGTCGTCGAAGCGCAGGGCCAAGTGATTGAAGCAGAAAGTTCATCGGCGTTAATGGGGCTTGATACGGTACATTCGGCGTTTGTGAGGATGCTCGTGTCGCGACCTCAATGGTCTCGTCTTGAGCTTGAAGATGTTGCTGCCGACCTTGAGCTGATGCTCGACGGCGCGCTTGAACATATCAACGAAGCCGCATATGACAAGTTCGATATCCCCGTAACGCTGGGCGATGACCCTATTGAAACAAACAGCGAAATATTGGAAATGATTAAAAAATGAGTACACCCATTCGACCGCGTGATCGCGATGCCCTAATCCAGTCATTGCGAGCGGGCGTCGTACCGCGCGCTGGACAGCATTTGATTCAGGTCGGAAGAGGGCGCGAGGTTGAAACCCTGGTCACCGACATAGATCGCATAGCCGACGGAGGTTCGGGGATTCGATTGGTAATTGGCGAGTACGGTGCGGGCAAGACGTTCTTTCTGAATCTCGTTCGCGCTATTGCGATGGAGAAGAAGCTTGTCACTGCAAATGCCGATCTGAATCCGGACCGAAGACTGCATGCGACGGGAGGGCAGGCCCGCTCGCTGTATGCAGAGCTGATGCGAAATCTGTCGACGCGGACGAAGCCGGAAGGTGGCGCCATCGCCGGCGTCGTCGAGAAATTTGTCACAAACGCAAAGACCGAAGCGGCGGCAGCGGGGCAGACGACTGAAACGGTTATTCGCGCGAAACTTGAGCAGCTCACTGAAATGGTGAACGGCTATGACTTCGCAGACGTCATCGCCGCGTATTGCCGCGGTTACGAAAACGGCGACGAACAACTCAAGGCAGATGCGATTCGCTGGCTACGAGGCGAATTCACGACGAAGACCGATGCAAAGAGTGCGCTTGGCGTTCGCACGATTATCGATGACTCAAATTTCTATGATCAATTGAAACTGTTCGCGCGATTTGTGCGTTTGGCAGGATATTCGGGCTTTTTGGTCTGCCTAGATGAGTTGGTGAACATTTATAAGCTAGCCAACACTCAAGCACGAGCGTCGAACTACGAGCAAATTCTTCGCATTTTGAATGACTCATTGCAAGGAACTGCGGTGGGCCTTGGAGTAGTCCTAGGCGGTACGCCTGAGTTTTTGCTTGATACCAAACGCGGTTTGTACAGTTACAGCGCGTTGCAGAGTCGTCTCGCCGAGAACACGTTTGCCAAGAACGGCCTCGTGGATCATAGCGGGCCAGTCGTGCGTCTTTCGAGCCTCGCACCTGAAGACTTCTACGTATTGCTCCATAAAATTCGCGATGTCTATGCACTAGGCGACCCGGCGAAGTTCCTGCTTCCGGATGAATCAATTTCACCGTTTATGGAGCACTGCGCGAAGCGAATCGGGGACGCATATTTCAGAACGCCGAGAACGACGATCACCGCGTGGATAAACCTGATGGCAGTCCTTGAGCAGAATCCGGGTTCGGATTGGCGGGCGCTGTTGGGGCAATTGCAGATCGTGAAGGATGTGGGCGGTGTGAATGACAAAGAAGTTGATGGTGATGACGAGCTCGCGTCGTTCAAGATGTAATGGCTGAGTCAAAGTCATTCGATTTGTTGGATGAACGGATTCAGCGATGGATATGGAATGAGGGCTGGGAGGAGTTGCGTGACGCACAAGAACGCGCTATTCCGGCGATCTTGAGTGGCACTCTCGATGTCATCATTGCTGCGGCCACGGCGGCCGGTAAAACGGAGGCTGCGTTTTTTCCGATACTGACGAGGCTGCTGCAGAAGCAAGATGATTCGGGCTTGGTCATTTACATCAGTCCGCTGAAGGCGCTGATTAACGACCAATTTGGTCGAATGGAACGGCTGTGTGAAATTCTGGAGATACCGGTGTGGCCGTGGCACGGCGATATTGGGGCGACGGTGAAAGCCAAGTTTTCCAAGAATCCGACCGGCGTCCTGTTAATTACGCCAGAGTCTCTTGAAGCGACGTTATGCAATCGTGGATTCCAAGTCGCCCATCATTTCGCAGGCACCCAATACATTGTGGTGGACGAACTGCATGCGTTCATTGGGTCTGAACGCGGCAAGCAACTTCAATCAATCATGCATCGTATCGAAACCGCGATTGGCAGAGCTGTCTGCCGCATCGGACTGTCGGCGACGCTTGGTGATATGCGATTGGCAGCGGAATTCTTGAGGCCGAGGGCGGGCGAGAAAACATTAATTATTGAGTCCAAGTCGGATGAGCGCGCGCTTAAACTTCAAATTAAGGGCTATGAAGATGTGGCTGTGGCCCAACCTATTGCGCGGGTCGCAGGAGACATAGATCGGTCAGCGGACTCATCTGTGGGTGCTGATGAAGCGGCCACGGTCGAAGTGGCGATCGCAAGGCACCTCTTCAGTGTATTGCGCGGCTCCAACAACCTGGTGTTTCCGAACAGCCGAAACAAGGTTGAAAAATACACGTATCTGTTGAGAAGAATGTGTGAAGAAGCTCATGTCCCCAACGAGTTCTGGCCCCATCACGGCAGTCTTTCTAAAGAGATAAGGACCGACACCGAAGCGGCATTGAAGTCCAAAGAGCGCCCAGCTACCGCAATTTGCACGAATACGCTTGAACTCGGGATCGACATTGGGGCGGTAAAGAGCATTGCGCAGATAGGCTCTCCGCCGTCGGTAGCAAGTCTGCGTCAGCGACTGGGGCGGTCGGGGAGAAGAAAGGGCGAGCCGGCGATTCTGCGTGGCTACTGTGTTGAGCAGCCTCTAGATAGCCGATCGCATCCTTTGGTCCTCCTGCGTGAAGGTACGTTCGAGAGCGCAGCAATGGTTTCGTTACTACTTGACGCGTGGTTTGAGCCGCCAATCACATCAGGAGCGCATCTCTCGACGTTAACGCAGCAATTGCTCTCATTGATTGCGCAACATGGGGGAGTGTCGGCGGGGGAATCGTACACGACGCTGTGCGCGAACGGACCTTTCACAAATATCTCGAAAGACGCGTACGTTGAACTTCTAAAGGAGCTCGGCAGACGCGAGTTGATACAACAAGAGAGCTCCGGTGCTTTGCTCCACGGCCGTATTGGCGAAAAAATGGTGAATCATTATTCGTTCTATTCGGCGTTTGCCAGTGAGGAAGAATTTCGCGTTATTGCGGGTTCAAGTACGCTTGGTTCTTTGCCCATCACGACGGCAATTCAGCCCAATGACCTCATTCTCTTTGCTGGAAAGACTTGGCGAATTGATAGCGTTGACGAGACACAAAAGACCATATACGTCGTGCGCCATCGAGGTGGCCGAGCGCCTGCCTTTGGCGGTTCTGGTGGCATCGTTGACGATGTTGTGCGGCAGCGGATGAAGCAACTCTATGAGCAGTCGACCATGCCGTCGTTTCTGGATTCAACGGCGACGCGATTTTTCTCCGAAGGTCGCGCCACGTTCAAGCGCTTAGAACTTTCCAAATCAACTCTGTTGAGGTTGGGTGCGGATGCGCTGCTTTTCACTTGGCATGGTGACCGTTTGAATGAGGCAGTCGCAATGATGTTGAAAAGGGGTGGATTCGCCGCCAATATTTCGGGACCCGCGGTTGAGCTTATCGGACTTGAGAAAGATAGGACGACTGGAATGCTGGACTATCTAAAAGACATCGCCGATGGCCCAGTGCCTATCGCGAGCGAGCTGCTGCAGTCAGCAAAGAATCTGCAGCGCGAAAAGTGGGATTGGGCTTTGCCTGAGGAATTACTTCAATATTCGTATGCAAGTCTTCATCTTGATATTGAAGGAGCGCACCAATGGGTAAAGCAGTTCGTGGCAGCGGAGCGGTAGAAAGCGACGTTCCAACGCATTTCTCAACGCCAATAAACACTCTTTATCCGTCTTTGAGCGATCAGATCATCCGTGGCAGTACGGAACGGTAAATGCAAAGGAGGTTTTCGATCTCGTGGGGCTGAAGTCGTGAAAACGCCGGCGCGAATACACTTACCGGCAATTTATCTTTGCTATGGTCAAGTCGCAATGCTTTGGCGCCTTCTCGCGGCCCCGCATGTAGATAGACGTCTTTCGGAAACCGATCGTCTAGACGTGCCGCCACGCGAAGTGACGTATCGTAGTAGTACAGCACCCCAACCCCATTCACATTCAATATCGCCGTACGGATTATCTGCAAGATCTCATCGAAAGATGTAGCTTGGTTTAGACGCGCTTCGCAGGGCAGCAGGAGGGTTCTGCTTTCGTTGAGACTTTTCCATCTCAATCGCTGTTGATGCGAAAACTTTCCCTTTGGACCTTGCGCCATTGCCGCAGCATCCAATGCTTCCATCAGTGTCGAAATATTTCGAAAATGCGCAAGGTCTCCATCGAGTCGCGGTTTGTGGTGCACTAGATAGTGATCCACGATATCGTTTGCCGACGGTGGATCAGGGAGACCGGGGAATTTTGCCCAACTACTGTGTGACGGACTACAACGCATGACATTTCCTCTCATAGGAGTTCTAGTCTGGGGTGTTGGCGGGCAATATTCTATTTAGAATGAAGCGCACCAATCTTGAAAACCCACTGAGAATATTATCGCGAGTACGTCATGGCCAAATGCCTTTTGCTAGTGGATCTGGAGAACGTCCACAAGATTGACCTTTCCTTGCTGGATGAACACTATTCCGCAATAGTCTATGTAGGCGCGAAACAGAATCCGCCAAAGGCAGCCAACAAGAACTCAACCGCGCATCGATTTCGTCGCGTCGAGTTCGTGAAGATTGAAGGTGGCGGCAAGAATGCGCTCGACTTTCATATTGCCTGCCAGCTTGGTCGTACGTTCGAAACGGCGCGCGAAACAGAGTGCTTTGTGCTTTCAAAAGACAAAGGATTTGATCCGCTGCTGGCTCAACTGAATAAGGATGGCCTGAAATGCCGGCGAGTAAGCACCATGGAAGAGCTGGTCATGTTGCGTGCGGCCGACACCGTTTGTCCTCGTTGCCACAAAAGGAAGACGATCGAACTCCATGGCGGCCGCTGGTGCTCTAATTGCGCAAACTTTGCGACGCCCCCCGACCCGGCGCTTCTCCCGTCAAATCAACCCGAGTATCAGCATTCGAATACCGATTATCGTCCGAATGTTTTGCGAGCCCCGCGGCACAACAGCCTGTCGTGCGGCTGGTGTCATCGAGCCATGGATATGTCCGATGGCATTTATGACGATGGCGAATGGATGTGCGGCGATTGCATCTTTCGTTATGTGAGCGAAGAGAGCGACGCAGATGAAGCGAATGTTTCGTAGTACGTAGGCGTCGTCTATTCGCTAGATCGACAGATCTCAAGTGCATTAAACACTCATTGTCGTGGGCTGACAGTCGATCAACTGCATCCAAAGAAACATCCAGTGGAAGCGCTTACCACGATTGGTAATGTCAACGGCAATAAACGATGGTTATCGTCATTTGAACGTTTCGGTGATGGATTCCTTTTGCATGGGCTGGTTTGTTGCGTATACATTGCGTCTGGAGCTAAGGCGTTTGCGCTACATGCGTCAAAGTCTTGCAACGGCGTGAATTTGGGCTGAGCCCCACGGAAGACTTGCCGCCGCCGACAACCTGCGCCGCCGAGCGAAATGCCCTAAAACCCCCTAGCGAACGAGGGGGTTTTCTCCCATTCGCTCCGCGCCAAACCGCTATATTCAAGCCAGATTCCACGGCCCGTCGTGACCGCCTTCACGGCCATTTAACGCAACCCATCGGGTGCTCCCGATGCGGCGCTCCAGTTGGCACAAATGTTGGAGCAATCATGAACCGTTTACCGGCAGTAGTTGTGCCGCCACGAGACCGTACAACAGTAGTGAGTGCCCTGTTTTCCCGGTTACGGCTAGCAGTCGCGCTTGGGAGCTGGTTGACGACAGCCGCAGCAACGTTTACGGCCTGACGTCTTGACCGCAAAGCGCTCATCAGAGCGAGGGCACCCTGGACTATCGGATGCCCTGGCAGTTCGCAGCAATACGCGTGCGCGCGTAGTGCAGTTTTCACCAAGTTTCGTCCTCTCAACCCACGCGGGACAATCGATCCCGCCAGGGTTCGTGCGACCCCGGAAAGGCACGCATGAAAATCCTCCACCCCACCAATGCGGTGCGTACGGCCCACCGTGTCCGTCAACTCTCCGCAACCTATCCCGTCGAGTGCGCCAAAGCGCTTGCCGCGCAGCCCGAAGCCATTGCGATGGTCGGGTCCGCAATGAAAGAACTCGCCCAGGACATTGAGGCCGCGTTCATTTTCAGCGAAGCCCTTCGCGCAGATCGCGAGCTGCAGCGTTGCGCTCGGGAGTTCTACGCCGCCGAGCGCCGTGTGCAACGGCCCTTGCCCAGGAAGTGGCACGACCACCTCAAGGCGCTCGTGCTGGGCCAGATGATCGAAAGCATCTTGCTCGAAACCGTCGCAATCTGAAACACACCTTTAACTTAGTCAGGGGAGGGTGCCGCAATGCACCCTCTGTCTTTTATGAAGAAGAAACCGCGTTTCCAAAAGCGCATGGCCGTGGTCATGACGCATACCATCGATGCCCACGAAACCGGGTTGGCGCCGCACTTGCAAGGCCGCAACGGGCGCTGCCAACCGCACAGTTCGGCCCGGTTCTTTATGCCAAGTGTGAACCGGCGCGCGAACACATCGACGTCCGCGAGGCACTTCCGCAAACGGATATCACGATGCTAACTTACGCTATCGCGGTTGATGCATACGATATGCAACAAGCCGTCTTGAGCACCGCCCTTATCACACTCGCGGTTGAGGAACTCCGGTCATGATCACTATCCCCATTGTTTGCCGTCCGGCCATCAATCTGATTGGATCGGCGCCGTTGGACCGCCTGTTTGCCAAGGCCGCCGCAATGGTTTTGCGAGATCTTGCGGTGACCCTGGATGCCCGAGGACCCGCAGATGAGATCACCCATGGGCAAGGCGAAAACGGACCGAAGGTTTTGATGACTTTCGAGAACTTCTCCTTGAGCGCCGAGCGCGCGGTGGTGAGCCGCACCCTTGGCGGCACGCATACCGATACCCGCATCGTGGTCACGGTGGACGCTGCCAGCCAACCAGTTATGTTCACCACTGTGCAGCTCGCCGGCGCACATCAGCAGCTTCACGCGATAAATCGACTGCGTAGTGCCTTGTCGTTGCCGCAGTGGTCGATGAGCCAATTGGTGAGCCGCGATCTCGCGGGCCTGCGCCGTGTGGCCTGACGGGGGCGCCATGCGCGAAGAAGCCGATGCCGACTTGTTGGGCAAACTGGTCGGACAAGGCACCGCCGAGAACCTGCTGGCCATGTCCGGTGGACGCCTCGCGCCAATCCTGGCTTACGCGCGCGGGAATGCGTTTTCGCTCGATAGCCGCGTAAGCGAAGCGCAACCGATCTACCGCGGCACGCCGTACGCGACCCTTGCCGCGGCTTGGGAACTCATGCAAAGAGCTCTGCTGGAAGAGGCTGCCGAGACCGACTGTCTGGCCTCACCGCAGGCCGTTGAGGCTTACCTGCGGCTGCGGCTGCGGGATCTCGGGCATGAGATTTTTATGGTCATTTACTTGAACGCCCAGAACAGTGTCATCACGACCGAGGAGTTTCGCGGCACCCTCACTCAAGTCTCGGTGTGGCCGAGGGAGATTGTGCGGGGAGTGGTGAAACACAGCGCCCATGCGATCATTGTCGCGCACAATCATCCGAGCGGTGAGCCGACGCCATCATCGGCTGACCGACTGCTCACCAAGGCACTTCAGGACGCGTGTGGCCTGGTGGAGTGCAAATTGTGCGACCACTTCATCGTTGCCGGCAAGAATATGCTGAGCTTCGCGCAGCGGGGTCTTTTGTAAAGTCGCGTAAGTTACTCATTGATCCGCCCTGATGGGGCGGTTTTTTTCGTCTGGGCAAGGTGAATGGACGCAGCGGACAAGACTGCAACATTACAACGCTTCACTGCGGTATAGGGGAATTACATTGGGCGGGAATGCTCGCGACAAAGCGGACACTTCTTCAGATGGTCGGGGCAGCACATGGCTCGGCATCGAAAGCGCGAATCCTTGAAAATATCCGATCCCAAGATTTTCCATGAGTACCTGGTGCGCACGCGATTCAATACCCTCGGCGATCACCATCGCGCTGGCGCGCTGTGCGGTTGCCACCGCATCGAGCACCCATTTGCGGCCGGTCTCGCTGCTCACCGCCTCATGCACGCGCGGCAGCGCGATCTTGACCAGGTTTGGGCGAACCGCATCGACATTTTCATCAGTGAAGCTGCCGGTACCAAAATCGTCCAGCGCAATGCGCGCGCCCAGCCGTCTCGCGTCGCGCACGAACTCCAGCACGAGGCCGAAATTCTGCGATTCGATCGTTTCGGTAATCTCGACAATGAGTCCGCCCGGCAGCCGCCGACCGGAGCCGATGAGGCGCAGATAACTCTCCGCACTGCGTTCAATGGTGAATACCGACGCGTTCACGCCCACCGGAACGCCCGCATGTAGTGCTTGCTCGATGGCCTTGCCGGCAATCACATGGTCCACCAGGTCGATAAATCCGATCTCCTCGGCGAGGGAGAGCAATTTCACGTGCGTGTTGTTGCGCGGCGCTGCAAAGGTGCGCACGCAGGCTTCGTAGTAGATCACCCGTCCGTGGCTATCGACGATGGCCTGGAAGGTCGGATATATCAGGTCACGTAGCCGGTCGGACAGCCGATCTTCAAACATGGCGAGCGTCTTTAGCGGCTGCTACTGGTCATGCGAATGTTGAGCCTCAAATGTTTGGCAAAGTAGCTCGCATGGAAATTAATCTGGTGCAGATTCGGAAAATACACATCTTCACCGACCACCAGCTCGAAATATTCACTGGCGTATTCGGACAATTCCACCCGGTCAGTGAAGTCGATGCCCGAGCGAGACGCGAGCGCGCCGAGAATACTGAACATCAGTGGATCTTCGCGCGCCCGCTCAAACACGTCGATGAACACAAACCGCGGATCGACTTTGAGTAGCAGTGCCAGCGACAGCGATTGCAGGACGGCCGCATAGACGTTGATGGACTCGCGGGTCGGGTCGCGGCTCACGAAGCCAGCGTCGCACAGGTAGTGTCCCGGAGTGACATGGCGCGAAAAGGTGAGGGTTCTCTTGCCTACTGTGATGCTTAGTTCGGATTGCCCTTTCATCATTGTCAGGAGTCGTCGCGTTTCGATCTCAACCATCACGCCAAATTCGCGCAGCAGATCGACCATGTTGACCTTGCCGTCAATCGCCTCGACCCACACTGTTGGTTGGCCAGCCACGCGGCGAAATCCGGAGCGGCCTTGTTGCCGATGTTCATCGTTGACGAGGCTCTCGAAAGTAATGACCGTTGGGCCCATGGACTTGCCAGGCGGCCGCGTTTCAAACGCGCACTCGGGAAGATAGGCCGTTATCACCGCCGGCATTGAGGTCTTGAAAACCGCCGCGTCGAACGCAGGCTCTTCCAATAATCCCAGTGCCTTGGCTGGCATTTCAAGGGCGGGGAAGTGGGAAACGATTTGGCGAGGTTGATAAAAGTATGGGCTGTTGATGGCGTCATCCATGGGTTTGGGCTCCTGGTCAGCGGCCAATATACCGGTCAAGACCCCCGTCTTTTCCGGGGAAACCCCCCGAAAAACCGGGGGATTTCGACGAAAGACCAACTCATCCGATTCCCATAATTCGGACATGGACTGGTCAGCACTCCGTTCGCCTCGGCTGCGTTCGATGGTTCTCGCGTTCCTGCTGGCGGTGGCGGCAGCGGCTGGCGTTCGCCTGCTCGATTCCCTCGCGCTGCTGCCGGTGCTGGTGATCGCCTGGCGCCTCGCGCCCTCGGCCTTGACCTATGCCTTCATCTATCAGCTTTTCATCCTCGTGCTTTTTCCAGATCTTGGGGCCGGACTCGCAAACCACTATCAACTCACAGGGTTCGGCTGGCGCGTTTTGGGTCAGCTTGCCGTGGGACTGTGGGCGCTTTTGCTGGCGGTACCGGGGCTAGTCGCATTTCGATGGAGGTCAGATTCGCGCTTCAACGTACGCGTACTGGCCGCACTGGGCGCGTGGGTGGTCATGCCCTCGCTATTGTCCCCATTGATGGTGCTTCACCCGGTTCAAGCGGCGGGTGACTGGTTACCGGCATCGGGTTACATCGGTCTCGCAGTGATGGCGCTGTTCATCCTGGCGCTTGCCGTCATGCCATGGCGCGTACTTGCTCCCTGCGCGGTCATCCCGTTATCGCTTTCTATCATTCTCAATGTTGCCTACCTCTACCGATCCGATAAGGAAGAGTCGAAGGCGGTTATCCACGGCCTGTCACTGTCTTTAGGGCGGCCGTCCAACGTACCGTCTGAGCGCGCGGGCCAGCTACGGCAAGCAGTCAACGCGCTGGAGACCCGGCTTCGGCAGGGGGCGGAGGTGGTCGTAACGCCAGAACTGTTGGTTCGAAACCGCGATGGCTCAATGCATGCATGGCAACGTGAGCTGGATCGCTTGACCCGCAAATATCCCGCCATGGTCTGGACGGGTGCTGAAGTATGGGATCGTGAGGAGGTTTTCAACCTTGCCGGCGCGGCAGGCAGCGACGCTTCTCCCGTTGCGGCATTGGTGCCACTTCCTTTTGTCATGTGGAAACCTTGGTCGGGATTGCCTTCGACGTGGTCAGACGACAACCGTTGGCGCCGGCTCAATGATCGCGAGCAGATTGGCTTCCTGTTCTGCTACGAAGCCCTGACACCGGCCGCCTGGCTCGAGCGCCTGCGCCGGCCAGACCGACCCGGCACCCTCGTGTTCTTGTCCAGCCAGTGGTGGGCATCGGGAGACGCAGTCGGCCAGGTGCTCTCCACCTCCGCTCGTGCCTTTGCGCGTCTTGCCGGCGTCCGCTACCGGCAAGCGGTCGCGCGCTAGGCACCTATGATCTTCGCATTCGCCGTGAGCAAATCAAGAAGCAAAAAAGTGGTTTCCATAAGTTATTGAATCGTTCGAAAGCTATTTGTACGTTTTACGCACCACTGGAAAGTTTCAGCGCGACCGCAACGATTGGCTTTGCCCAAACTGGTGTCGCGGACAGGTCTTTCGGGCCACGCAGCATCCCTTGATCCAAATGCAGCAAAAGGCGAGGGACAGGTAACTGTCCAATGGCCGGATCCGCATCGATGCTGTTGTCGTACAGGTGCAAAGACGCCAAACGCGGCAGTAGCCGGATCAAATTCAGGCGGCTGGTTCGGTACCGGCGGCGGATATCGGCTTCTGGAATATCATGACCACCGTGGCGCACGCGCAACTGCACGCGCTCGATGTGCAGCTCCGGACTGGCTAAGCCTGCGTACCAGACGTGCAGTTCAAAGCCGGCATCGGCTGCTTGAATCAACAGGTTGGTCATGGTGCTGGCGCCGAGCGTAGTTTCGAACGCAAAATTGAGCCGCTCCTGGATCGCGCGCTTCAGCAGGCGTCGGCCCTCTTCCCACGCTACGCTGTTCGCGTCGCGCAGATTTAGCCCCGAGTTAGCGGCCATCAGGCGCCGCGCAGCCTCGTCCGGGTTGAAGTAGTAGGCACCCGACTGCCTGATCGCGGCGCCGCCAATGCTGCTCTTACCGGCGCCATTCACGCCCGCGAGGATGTGAATGCGCGGTGCTTGTGCGGCCGTCAAAGTCTATCGCTTACCGCTCGCGGCTTGCACCGCAGCTTTGCCCAATTGCTTGGGCGACATTGCAAACGCGGATTGGATACCGGTGCGCGCTTGTGGCGTCTGCATTTTTGCCAGGAGGTTGTCAAACTCGACGGTAAGCGTGGAGAGCGACGGTTGGCACGTTGCAACCAAGGACTCGAATTCCTCCACAGGCAGCAGTACGTACTTCGTAGTGTCGTGTTTTGTGATTGCGACAGCCCCGGCTTGCGTGGCCTGGTCGAGGACCGCGCCGAATTTTGACTTCATTATGCTCGCTGGAACGAGCGGAATATCGACGATATCGCCGCGCAAATTTCGAAAAGTTAGTGTGGACATGGACCCTCGCTCGGTAGTTGTGACGTAGATTACCCTAAATAGACATAAAGCACAATTTAGTCATATCGCCTTATTGGCACGCAAGTACCTGGAAAGTTTCTCCACAAATTGGGCTAATCATGGGATTGATGATTCCACTCCGATCAATTTGATTTGATAGTCTTTCCGGCTAACATGACGGGCCATCGGGTCCTGAATCGCTATCGAGTTGTAATTCAAATTGGGTCGCGCAAATGGCTACGGTACAAGCCAAAATCTGGCACACAGACGATTGCGCTAGCGATTTATTTGAATGCGATCAACGGTGGGTGGTATGGGCGCGCCGCTTTTGTTCATGCGGTCTACTGCAATCCTTCGAGACTAATGCCGGGAAGGATTGCAGCGACCTACAAATACGTCAACGGTTTAATTGAACAGCCTGTGCATTAGTGACCAAACCTGACTGTTGCAAGACAGTATGCCTAGTGACGCATATTGCTGTGGCCGAGGCGGCCGGCAGCAGCCAACGCTTGCAGCTTGGCCAACGACTTCTCGCCGGCAACCCGGGTGGCGGGATCCATTGAAGAGATCCAGCGCAACTCCATTTCACGTTCACTCATCGCCGACAATCCGACGTACGCGCCGTTGACACTGGCCTCGCGGCATGCATCGCCAAGCGCGCGGGTGAGCCTTCGGCGAATGAAGTCGGCCGTCCCTGGCGAACAGTTCATCACAATGACCAACTCTTGTTCACCCGTACGCGCGTTGTCCTGCGTGGGCTGAGCCGAGGTACCAGCTACCTGCTTGGCTGGTTGGGAGTTGTCCTGCGCCAAAAGACGCTTGGCCTCCTCCAAAAGACGCGTCGCTTCCGCCATTATTGCCGCGCGTTCCGCTTCCGGATTCGGGCGAGCTGCTTGGCGGCGGTTAGCCTGCTCGGCATTCCGCTTTGCGACGTTGTGGTTGCCATGTTGCGGTTTGTCATTCTTGAAATGTTCCTTGGACATGATGTTCTCCATGAGAATCCCATAAAAACACCATCCCCGTGTGGGCATGATGCCCACGGGCAGATTGAAAGGAAAAACGCGAAATTGAACCAAAGCTGGAGGCGCCAGCACGCACGTCCCACTCATAGAGTTTGGACAAGTGAAGCCATCCTAGCGCGCTGAAAGTGGCCGTCCACCGCAAACCCGGAAATCACCCCCTTTGTCCGGGGGGATTTCGCCGGCTGTGCGTGGTCGTCCTGGCGAGTGTGTTGTAATGCCTACGCGCGAAACCGCGCCCGTTTTCAAGGTGATGCCCTGCACCGTTAACCAGGGCCATTGTCCTCTCGCCCGCCCACCAGGCGGGCTCTTGCGGGTGCTGGCAACAGCTCCTGCTTTATCTGTCGCGACCGGCTTCGCGCCGTTTGCAATCACTCGGGCACCATGCCCGCTCACCACGATCGCAAGGCGTCGCGATCGTCTTCCTTTGCGTGTTCCAAACGCGCACTAACGCAAGGAGATCGGATGTCATACCCACTCCCGTCGAGAATACCGCTCAATCAGATCGACCCGGGCAAAAACCCGCGGCGGTTCTTCGATCCCAAGAAAATGGCCGAGCTCGAAGCGAGCATCAAAGCCAACGGCATTGCCCAACCCATTCTTGTACGACCGCTTGCGAGCGGACGCTTCGAGATCATTGCCGGCGAGCGCCGCGTTCGCGCCGCCACCAAGGTATTCCCGCCTGATGAGCTAATTCCGGCCCTCGTGCGCGAGGTCAGCGACGAAGAGGCTGCGCGTTTGGCCCTGGTCGAGAACACCGACCGCGAAGGCATGATGCCAGTCGAGGAAGCGGAAGCGGCGGACAAGATCGTCAGCGAATGCAACGGCGATCTGGCCGAGGCCGCAAGCCGCCTGGGTTGGTCGCCATTGAAACTGAGGAAGCGACTCTCCCTCATGCATTGCGCCAAGGTCGTGCGCGCCGCCCTGGAGGATCGTCTGATCACCCTGGGTCACGCCGAACTGCTGGCCGCCGCACCGCAAGCCAAGCAAGAGACCGCACTACCGCTCGTCGTGCAACACCAGATGACGGTGGAGCAGTTGAAGGCCGAGCTGATGAGAAAGGCAAGAAAGCTCGATGAAGCCGTCTTCGACCGCACCGAATGCGCGGCCTGCCCGCACAATTCGACGGTACAGGCGGACCTGTTCTCGACCACGGTCGGCAACGACAACTGTACCAACGCGCCGTGCTATCAAGCTAAAACCGAGGCGCATGTCGCGGTGATGGCCGATGCGTTGCGCGAGACCTACCCAATGGTGGTCATGTTGAAGATCGACGAAAAGCCGGTGATGACGCCGCTGTTTGTCGGCGGTCCCGCCGGTGTCGGTCAGAAACAGGCCGAGGCCTGCAAGACCTGCGAGTCCTACGGCGCCACCATCTCTGTCTTACCGGGGTCGGAAGGCAAGGTCGTGGAGCCGATCTGCTTTAACCTCGCCTGCAATACGCAGAAGGTCAAGGCCGCATTTGCGCCACCGCCGACGTGCGCCGCGTACCCGAAGTCGCCCAACGCGCCGGCTACGCAGCCGCTGGTGCCACCGACATCGGGCGAGTCGACGGCCGCGCCGGCACCGAAAACAGAGGAGGCCGATGGGCCGCGCTTCGACCCCAAGTCGTTGCGCAATGGCCTCATGGAATATCGACGACAACGCTGGAATGAGGCGCTGATCAAAATCGCGCTTACCTACTCGCCGGGAGAAATCAGAAGGCTTCTCGTATTGCTCATCCTTTCGGGTGAGGCCAATCACATCAACGCGCAGTTTTACCGCGACGCGATGGCGCAGAAAGCTAAAAAGGCCGGGTTTGAAACTGGCCTCGTCGGCAAGTGCGGCGCGGACGCCATTGCGGCAGCAAAGAATTTCGTGCTGGCCAGTGACGAGGCAGCCATCGACAAGTTCGTCGGCGGCATCGTCGCCTGCGCCGCAGAGCGGAGCACCCAAGACACCCTGACGGCGTTGTTGCGCGCCAGTGGCGCGACCATTGCGCAATACTGGAAACCCGATGCCGTGTTCTGGTCACTGCTGACCAAATCCGAAATCGATGCCCTGGGCAGCGAGATTGGATTGGCGGCGCATTTTGGCGACAAATGGAAACCGTTGCTCGGCAAGAAAAAAGCCGAGATCGAGGCAGCCATCGCCACTACCGACTTCGATTTCTTCGGCAGGGTTCCGGCCTTCATGGCCTGGTCATGAGCGCAGACGATCGCACCCTGCGGGCCGAGGTCGGTAACCCGGTGCTGGCGCTGCCAGCTTCGGCGCAACTAAACGCTCTGTCACCGGAGGCGCGAGTCGCACTGCGTGCGATGCTCACCGACATTCGTGCGGACGCCCGATTGAAGACTGAACAGAGGTGGAGATCCGACAAGGTACCGATAGCCGCTTACCGGAAGGTCGTAAGCGTCTAGGCGGGGCATATCGCCAAAACTCTCAAATAGCGAGACTCGACAATGATCGAAACCCTTCTTCCCTTGCTCGACAAGGGCGCGGTGGCGCTGGTGTTCAAGGCTGAGGCCGACGGACAAGTGCGCATCACCTTCACGCAAAAACCGACAGCGGAAAACAAGGTGCCGATTCCGGCATTCTCGGTAGCCAATCAGCCGGCGCAAGTCGAGCACGATCTGGCTCAGGCACTGACGGAACTGGCGGCCCATCGCGACGGCTCGGTTGCCGATGTCTTGGCACGTGCCAAGGCAGAAATGGATGCCGCCGCAGCGGCGGAAAAAGCCGAGGCCGAGGCCAAGCGCAACAAGCACAAGACCACCACGAAGGTGGTCGGTAACGTCGGCAAAGCAGCCACCGTCGCCAAAGTCGCACCGACCTTCGACGATCCGCCTGGTGATGAGGCGGGCGACGACGATGACGATTCTGCGGGTCAGGAAGCGAAGCCGCCTGTCGGTGCGACCGCCAACACAACCACGTCAGCGCCCACACCGGCGCTTTTTGACTAGGAGCCATTCACCATGGTCATGACACTCACCAAACGTGTGTTCCTGTATGAAAACCGCACGCTCAACGATCCGGATTCCAACTTGAGCCCGGAAGAGGTGCGCGATATCTACGCGGCCACCTATCCGGAACTCGCCACCGCGGTCATCGACGGCCCGGAGGCGGGGGAAGGCGGCGAGCAGGAATATGCGTTCCGTCGCGCGGCGGGCACCAAGGGCTAACACCGTGCGCGGCCAGTCCGGCAAGAAAGCACTGGCGGCGGCGTTTGCCGCTTCCGGTGTGCTTGCATTTCCTACCCCATTGACGGAGGCAGCATGTCGCGCCCTACAACAACTCGACACCAGAAAATACAAGGTGTTGAGCCATCCGCCGATGCCAGCCTCGCCGGAATCTCTGCCGCCGCTCTAAGCGGCTATCGCTCGCTTTTGCCACCGGTCATTCCTGCGGGAGTGATCCCCGGCAGGATTGCGCAATCAAATCCCCACATCAGTGTCAACACCTGCTTAGCACTCTATGAGGCCGGTTGGAATGCCATCGGCGCGCGCGACAAAATCACGCCTGATCGGTGGCTGAAGGAAACCCTGCAGCATTACCTCGAACCCATGACGAATGCCAAGACCGTTTCCGGACATACCCGTGTCGGGATGGATCTCGACATCCACATCAATTCCGATGACGATGAACAGATCGCCTGGATCGGTATGCAGGAGTCGCACCAAGGTGTGGGCTTCACGATGATTGGCGACTTGGCCATGAAGGCCGAGGCGTTCCAGCCAGGATTGGGCGCGCGATTCATCGATGCGCTCGGTGCCGACAGTTGGGTCATCACCCCGGCGCGTGCATTTGAGATGGCTTCCTACTTGTGCTGGCACGGTGAAGACGATGAAGCATGCGTGATCGAGGAGCTGGGCGCTGAGGAAATCTATCAGGGTATCCGGCGCGCGGACTTCGACAAGACCTATCCGAAATGGGCGTATCACCCACCGGCCAATATCGGAGCCGGCAAGCAACTGAGCGAGGAACGGTTGCGGCAGATTGCCGATACCGGAGAGTGGCCTTTTCGCGAGATTGCGCGGGAGTGCCTTGCCATTGATGCATTGAGCCGGGCTCACAAGCGTCTGGCCGATAGCCCATTCGGTCTCAATCTCGACATTCTCGGATTCGAGGATGTGTGGGCCTATGGCGCCGTAGCGCAATGGTCGCCCGACGACAATCTCTCGGAGATCCTCGCCGATGAGGCCTATCAACTGGCGATGCAAGTCAACGCTTCGCCTTACAACATCCTGCTGCAAATCCCGCCGGCGTTGACGCCTGCCAAGGCGCGTTTGCTGATTCAGACCCTCGAATCTTACGTAGGCCGGTTTGCGGCCGTGGCGCGCTTGCTGTCGCTCGCCCAACGCTAGTCGCACAGAAAGGGACTCATGCAAGTTATTGCCAATAGCGCCGCGGCATTGGTGGCACACCGCGGCCTTGTGCTCTATGCACAAGGGGACGCCGGCATCCGTCATGCCACCGTCCATGACATTCATGTCGATACCGAAGGCAATCCCGCACTGCAACCAGGTGTGAGCCTGGCTGAGGAGGTGTTGCACGACATGCTCAACACGCTGGTGGGGACGAGTGCGCTCGTCTATCGCCCGGATAACATACTGGCCGCCTCACGCGAAACGATCGTATGGTGGAGTCGGCCCGCATTGCGAACGCTGTTCGTCAAGCCCGTGGCGGATGTCAATATCGATTACAGCGAACTGCCGACACTGCGCCTGAATGTGCCCGTGCCAGGCCTCATTTTCACCCTGAAGTCACGCAGTTTGATGGTTGCGGGCGTAACCGGAAACACCCGGCCCGTACCATCGACCAAACTGTACCGGTCGCCGTTTGCCAACACTTATGACGATGGCAACGTCTGCATGGGCGACGTCAAACTCGGCAGCGGCCCGGTTGAAGTGGAGCGGCAGTTTTTCGATAGCGTGTTTACGCATGATGTCGGCAATGTCGCCCGTGTCAATGGAGCGCGCTTCACCTGGCAGGCATGGCAGGCGCTCGATGACGACAAGAGCCGGCACGACTATCCGGTCGAGCGCCTTATCTCCACCAACATTACGCTTGAAGGCTTCTTGAAGCGTGGAGCCGCACTGTGAACTTGCGCGATCGGTTGCAAGCCGAGTTGACGCCGGTGCTCATGGTGCCCCCGTCCGGGACGCTGCCTGAAGAGCCGCGTGCTGATGCGCATCGCTATCTGGTGGCCTGTGACGGCATCTATCTCGACGTCACCAGACCGTGGCTCAAGGCCGTGACCCGGGTAGCAGCGGCCGCGGTGCCACTGCCCTTCGGGGCGGTCGCGCCTCTGCTGTATCTGGCCTGTGGGCCGGTGCCGCGCGAGCTGTTTGACCAGTTCTGCGCGCTCGCGAAAGCGGCATTGCCTGCGGAAACATCGGCCTTGATTGTCTGGTCGGCAAGCACGCGACAGTTTCGCCTGCTGCCGACTGCGGTCCACGCTACTGCCGCGGCAGTGCAATATCGCATTCCACCGTTGCAACGCGATGAGTATCGCGTGATCGATATTCATTCACATGCCAGGACCGAAGCCTTCTTCTCGGCCACGGATGACCAGGATGACTGCCACGATGTGAAGCTGTCGGTCGTCATTGGCAATGTGGACCGGACGCAAATCTCCATATGCGCGCGGGTGTGCGTGATGGGTGTGTTCACTGAAATACCCCGAGTTTTTGCCATGGAGTCTTTGCCTGTTGACGCGGACGATGGCATCAACCTCCAGAAAGAGGGCTTATGCTGAAGCACCACTTCAAGTATCCCGCCTCCGGCACGATAGACATCGAACTGGTTGGCGCCGGCGGGACCGGCTCGCACGTCTTTGCGGCGTTGTGCGACATGGCCATGACGCTGCCGAAGGTCAATAACTTTCATCTCAACGTCCGGGTTTGGGACGGTGATACGGTGAGCGAGTCCAACCTGGGTCGCCAGCGTTTCTATCCCTGCGATGTGGGACGAAACAAAGCCGAAGTATTGGTGCATCGCGCCAATGCCTTTCTCGGCGTGAATTTTGTGGCGGCGCCAGAACCGCTGTCGGTGAAGTACGGCCGCCTGGGGACGGAGTACGCGCCTCGCATCGTCATCGGATGCGTGGACTCGGCCGCGGCCCGGCGCATCATCGCCGATACGTCCATCGGCAGCAATGCCTATTGGCTTGATTGCGGTAACCAGCAGCACACGGGCCAAGTCATTCTCGGCCAGCCACGCTTTCCGCACTGGAAAGACGCATATGGTCGACTGCCTACGGTGATGGAGTTGTTCCCCGCGTTGCGAGATGAATCGCTCAGGGAAGATGATGGACCTTCTTGCTCGGTCGCCGAAGCGATCGCCAGGCAGGACTTGTTCATCAACCGCGCCGTGGCCACCGCTGCCGGCGAACTCCTCTGGGCCTTGCTGCGGCATGGCGAGATCAGCTATCACGGCCGCTTTATCAACACCCGCCAAGGGACCTCAACCAAACTAAAGATAGACCCGCAAGAGTGGAAGCGGTTTGGCTTCAAGGGGCCGAGAAAGCCCCCGACCCGCAAGCCTAAGAAAACC
>JBDTPE010000003.1:0-21456 GCA_039932875.1 Betaproteobacteria bacterium
GCGCTCATTGATCAGGTCTTCTACTGTATCGACCAGAAATTCCATTGCTTCAATTCGCTTGTCGTCGTCAGTTTTTTGCACGGCTTTTCTTGCCTGCGCAGTGGGCTTCGCTGTGGCCCGTCGACTCGCCTGTTGCTTCGCTTCCTGCGCGCGTACCAGATCGTCGTAGTAAATAAATTCGTGACAGGCACCACTTAACAGGTCGGACGTTGAATCTTTCACGCCGACGCCAATGACGCGTTTGTTGTTCTCTTTCAGCTTCGCGACCAGCGGTGAGAAATCGGAGTCGCCGCTGATGATGACGAAAGTATCGACGTGCGCCTTGGTGTAGCAGAGATCGAGCGCGTCGACCACCAAGCGAATGTCGGCAGAATTCTTGCCGGATTGCCGTACATGCGGGATTTCGATCAACTCAAACGCAGCCTCGTGCATGGTCTTTTTGAAGTCTTTGTAGCGTTCCCAGTCGCAGTATGCTTTCTTGACGACGATACTGCCCTTGACCAATAGCCGCTCCAGCACTTTCTTGATGTCAAATTCCGGGTACTTCGCATCGCGTACGCCAATGGCAACATTTTCAAAATCGCAGAACAGCGCCATATTGGTGATTTCGGGTTGTCCGGCCATGTTTTTTATTTCCTGATTTCGGTTTGTTTTTGAATTGTTCGGGTCGGCAAAAAATGCTTTTGGTGCTCTTGCTTGCATTTAACTATCATACTCGTCACTACCGACCGATCTCGCTGACCTAATGCCACGTTTCGCTGCCAATATTTCGTATCTGTTCACCGAGGTTCCTTTCCTGGACCGCTTTGCAGCTGCTGCCGAAGCCGGATTTAACGCCGTCGAGTTCCACTATCCGTACGATCACGATTCAAATGAGGTGGTCGATCGGTTAGCGCAATATCTGCTGACGCCGGTGTTGATCAATATCCGCGCCGGTTCTCCGGCGCTGGGAGAATGTGGATTTGCCGGTGTCCCGGGCCGCGAGGAATCATTTCAGCTATGCGTGGCAGAAGCAATCGAATACGCGTTGGCGATAGGTGTGCCGCAACTAAATTGTCTGGCCGGTGTGCTAGCCCCTGACGCAGATCTGGGGCTTTGCGAAATGACGTTGATATCCAACTTGCGCTATGCGGCTAACGAGTGCCGGCTTGCCAACCTCGCGCTTAATCTTGAACCCATTAATACGCAGGATGTTCCGGGCTATCTCGTCAGCAATACAACGGACGCGATTCGTCTGATGGATATCGTGGGTGCCGCAAATCTCATGCTCCAATACGATTGCTATCACATGCAGATTATGGAGGGCGGGGATGCGATCGCTCTGGCCGCGACTATTGAACGGCTGTTGCCACGCATCGGACACATTCAGTTTGCTGATGCGCCGGGCCGCCACGAGCCTGGCACTGGAAAGATCGACTATCTGAATTTGTTTGCGGAAATTAATCAGATGACTGACAGCGGACGGTATGCCGGATGGGTGAGCGCGGAATATCGGCCGAGCGCGGGACGTAGTACTACAGAGACGCTTAAGTGGTTTCACGATTGGCAGGAGGCCGGGGCAAACTGAAAATCAGGGACGCATTGCTTCATCGAGAGCTATGGGCGGTACCTCGTTTCGCCTAAGATAGTTTGCCGCTTTGCCGGTAATCTGCAAGTACCAGTCGTCTGCAAGTACGCAGCCATCCTGATTGAGGAACGCCATTTTCGCGTCTTTCGGCAGCCGATCTTCGCGGGTTTCGGTTGGAAACAACGCGGTGCCTTCATCAACTTCATCGAACATTGCCGCGTAAAGCATGTCAACGCGGGCATCCAGCAAGCCGGAAATCTGGCGCCAATAAAAATTGCCGCAGCGCCTGGGAATCTGATTGAGGATCGCCAGCTTTCTTTCACCGCGTCCCATTTGCAAGTTGTACCAGGAGAAACCAGGAAAAATCACCGGCATGTAAGCAATGCCGAGGTGCTTGGACTCTTCAACGTCCGGCACGACGCGCTCACGAATGAATTTATCTGCACCTTTATCGTCGCGAAAGCGCCCGACTGACCAAGGGCTTAATACATCGTAACTGCGATATACGCTTGCCCATCGCCGGTCTGATTGCGAGTCCCCGTCCAGCGTTCGCCAATTCGAGGGAACGCCGCCGATCAGCGTTACGCCGGTCAGATTGTTGCGACCATTCTTGAGGTCGCCGATCAGCGCTGCAACTTCCGGAGGCGAGCCCGGGTGGTCTTTGAATCCAAAGCCCCATAGTTGCAACACTGGTTTGCCGTTTGCGCGCAAATAGCTTGGGCTGCTGGTGATCTTGAGTTCCTGAACCAGATATTGCCAGTCACGTCGAATGTCGGCCAATACCGTCTTGGCATCTGCGCCGGATATGTCATAGGTGAGGTAAAACACGCGCGCATTTGCCTCCGCTGCCGCCATGGCGTTCTGTAATACCCGGTCACTGCGCTTCTTGAAAGCGGGCGTAGCTAACGGGCCAACAAAACGTTGCACAGCAGCACCGTCTATTCCATGATCTCGCATCCAGCGAAAATGCGCCGCAACAACGCGCGCGTTTTGTGACGAGAAGACGTTGATGGTGGAACCGTCCCGGCGACGCAATTTTGTCGGACACAAATCGACATCGCCGAACTGCTTTACCGATGGTAAAAGATCAACCGAAAGATTCTCTTCGACCGGATTGTCCGTGTGGAACCAGTGCACCCATTGCGCGTTATCGCCGGTGTCTTGCGGGCACCCAAACCAGCCTTGGTACCCGACGATCAGTCGGCCCTTGAGGCCAGTTGCCGTACTTGCAGGCATCCGGTCTGTAGCAAATGATGTATTACCCGCGGCAAACGAAAGGAAAGTTAATGTCAGCGCATTGGTTAACCATCGCCGGTATGTAGAGCGCAAAAAAGGATACTGGGAAGTCATGCCTGCATCGCCATTTCATGGCGCGCCAGTGCTGTGCATTCAGGCGGGGAGTAACAGGCTTCCTTATGTTGCCGACCGAGCAATAGTCTGTGCTTGAACCGCGCTCCACGCTGAATTGCGTGCGTCACCATTGCCGACAATTGTGATCTTCAGCTATCGAAGAAATCGCCGAGTTCATTGTTGTTTGGGTCCACAGGAACTGAGGCGGCGGTTCCGCCTGCGACGGCAGTCGTTGTCGGTGCGGACGCAGGGGTTGGCGCGGCGACCGCAGATTGACCTAGCGCTTCCTGGATCAAGCGTACGATGTTGGGCACATCCATCGGCACCCGGCCCTGTGAGCGCAACAAAATGCGCGACGGTATGTCGATCAAGCGCGGCGTGGCCAGGCGCATGTTCGAGGCTGTATTCAGCTTTGGCAGCAAGTGTGTGTTTCGCCAACCACCAGTCTCACTTTCAATCGCGTCAACAATTGCTTGTTGCGAACGGGCGATACCGGCAAGTAGTTCAGCTATTTGTTCAGCATTGAGGTTCATGGCAATTATCCGAAAGTTTGTTGCGAAAAATGTTTAGCTGGATCGCCGATGATGCAGAAACAGATTAGCACGGGTAACTTGCGGGTGGAACAAGGAAATCACAGCGAATCGCACCAATTGAAATTATTCAGTTGTGCCGCTTGAGCCACTCGCGCAATGCGCCAGCCGGGATGGCAGGGCTGAGGACGAATCCCTGCGCCAGATCGCAGCCCATGCGCTTGAGTTCCTTGAGTGTCGCGTTGTCTTCTACACCTTCTGCGACCACCGTGAGGTCGAAATTGTGCGCCAGATCGATCACCGACCGCACGATTTGTTGGTCGCCCTTGTTATCGCGCATGTGCTGGATGAACAGCTTGTCGATTTTTAGCTCGTTTAGCGGGAATCGTTTTACGTAGGAGAGTGATGAGTAACCTGTGCCAAAGTCGTCGACCGACAGCTTGGTTCCCATTTCCTTCAGTTGATTCATGATCATCAACGAGTATTCCATATCGTTGATTGTAGCGTCCTCGGTAATCTCCAGCGTTAGATGTGCCGGGTCGGCTTGCCAGGTGCCCAGTGCCTGGCCGATCATGCCGGGAAGCTGGCCGTCGCCCAGTGTAATTGTCGACAGGTTTACGGCGACATCAATATTGGTACCCAGATGCTTCCATTCTGACTGATGACGTAGCGACGTATTTAGTACCCATTCCGTAAGTACCGCGATCATGCCGTTAGCCTCGGCGACGCGGATGATGGATGGGGGCGGAATCGCGCCGTGGTCCGGCAAAGTCCAGCGTAACAACGCCTCAACACTGTGGCACTGGCCGGATTTCAGATCGACTTTTGGTTGATAGTGCACTTCAAGTTGATTGGTGCGGATCGCCTCGCGCAATTCGTTGCCAAGTCCGGTGTAGGTATCTGCCGCGCGGCGGTCATCGGCGTGGAATACATAGTGGAGAATCTCCCGGTTGCGGGCAACATCCTTTGCGATATCGGCGTGCACAAGAAGTTCTTCGCCATTTGCCGCTTGCGCTGGAAAGCTGGCAATGCCAATAGTCGATCGAATGGTAACGACACTTTCTTCGAAGCTGAATGGCGCTTCAAGCGCCTGCTGAATTTTGCCCGCCGCCAGCAGCGGCAATGCCTCGCTGCGAAGATTGGGCAGCATGACACAGATTTTATCGTCGGTGAGTTGCACAATTCGGTCATCCGGTCTCAACGCGCCGGTGACACGACGCATTGCCAACTGCATGATCTGGCGGGCAGGCACGCCCAATATTGCATCAAGGCGATCCGCACGTGAAAGTGAAACGATCAATATGGCGACCACGCGCTGCGCCATACGCGCATGGATGATGGCATTGTTGAGCGTCGTCCTCAGGAGTTTCCGGTCTATCTCCTGGGATGCTTGGACCTCGCCCGCCGATCCCTGCAACGAACTCATTGGCACAGGTGGGTGGGGGATGCCACTCACTTCCACACGGATTCCCTGCGTACCCGTTTACGCGGCGTAGTAGTCACGAGGGTCAAGTCCATAAGACTTGCTTGGCAGCCCGCGCTTGATATAAACAGGGGTTTCAGAAGTGTCATAAAGTAGGTCCCGCGTACTTGGATTGGTACGAATCGTTTTGTCGGGTTCGGTGAGCACCAACACAACGGGTCGCAGGCGCTTATATTTGCTGTGCGTCACGACGACGGCGACTTCACCGGTGGATAGTTCCACCATACTGCCGACGGGAAACACGCCAATAGACTGAATGAACTGTTCCACCATATCGGCCTGAAATTGGCTGCCGCTCCAACTGGAGAGCATTTGCAACGCCTGGTGCGGCGAAATCACATCGGCGTAAGGCCGTGGTTTGGTCACGGCCGCGTAGGTGTCGGCGATCGCGCTCATTCGGCCAAATGTACTGATTTTGGTGCCGAGCAGATTATTGGGATAGCCACTGCCGTTCATGCGTTCATGGTGCTGCGCAATTCCCTCGAGTACATCAGGGTGAATGTTTGGCGTTTCATGCAGGATTTCGAGCCCAAGATCGACATGCTCCTTGATCTGTTCGAACTCGTCAGCGGTCAAACGCTGATCCTTTTCCAATAGTTCGCGGGGGAGCTTTATTTTACCCACGTCAAGCAGCAGGCCAAGCGTTCCAAGTTGCGTGAGTTGCTCTTTTGGATAACCAAGGTGTCTTCCGAAAGCCACCAGATTGACCGCGACGCTGATGCCGTGACTGTAGATGTTCAAGTCCTGCTCGCGCATACGGGCCACCCACATCAGTGCATCCGGATTACGGATCATGCTGTCGACCATATCGTCGATCACCGACTCGATGTTCTCGAGCTTCAAGCCTTCGCCACCGCGGATGTCTTCTGCGATGCTGTGGAGTAAGTCGTTGGTGCGCTTGAAAGAATCCGCCGCTGCACTGATCTCGGTTTCGACTGGCACGACATCTTCGTAGATCGTGAGCTGGACGGTCTCGGGTATAAACGTCGGTCGCAACTGCTCTTCGGGTGCATCTAAGGATTCCTGAACCTTGTCGTCGTCATACTTGTCAGTCTCCGTTCGTGCGAACATGTTGGTGACACCTTCGCGCAAATCTCCCCAGAGGCCCCGCAGTCCGCGCTTCGGCGTTTCATTCGCGTTGCTGGTCGTATGCGCGTTTCTCGAGGCGGCAGGTGGAACGAGTTTTCCGGGTGCAGGAACAGAAGTGCTGTTCCGACTTTCAGCTGTCCACGTAATTGAATCTGGCTTTCGCGGGTTTATGCCGGATGATGCTTGCGTCGCGTTACGTGCGGCTACCGGCTTGCCAGTAGACGACGTTCTGACTATCGCCGGTGCCCGATCCGTCGGCTTGACAGGCGCTTGTGACCGGTGGATGACCAGTCGGGGCTCACTGCCAAGGTCGCGGGGTTTGACGGCAGTCTTTTTCGCCGGCTTTTCGAATTCTGAACCAACTGAATGTTGTGGATCGATCATGACCCATTCACAGTGCTGGCGGAGTTGTAGCAACTGTTCGTTGTCTTCGAGCAAAAAGCCCTGTAACAGAAACGGCGTATCGATCCATGGCCGATCCAGATCGGCGACAAACATCCCGATCTTCAGATTCTTGGTGGTGATTTTTTGGTGCATGCGGACTTTGCTCAACCGAAGGTAAATGGCGCGTTCAATGTGCCTCAAAATCGGGTCATTAGCAAAATCTAATATAACATTTACAAGTATAAGGTTACGAATGCTAATGTGATTAGCTGTTTCCAGTAAACATCAGCGGCGCGAAAGCATTTGGATGAAGTTTGGCAAGCCAGCTGATTACGTTTATCCTCCGGCAGTCTACAAACCACCAGATTGCATACGACGTGAAATTTCAACTGCTCGCCAACGATGGTGCCGCCCGGCGCGGTCGCCTGACACTCAATCACGGCGTCGTGGAAACGCCGGTGTTTATGCCCGTAGGTACCTATGGCACGGTGAAGGGGATGAGTCCGCTTGAACTCAGCGAGATTGGGGCGAAAATCGTACTCGGCAATACCTTTCACCTTTGGCTACGGCCGGGGCTGGACGTGATTGCCAAACATGATGGCCTGCACAAGTTCATGGCCTGGGACGCGCCGATTTTGACCGATTCGGGCGGTTTTCAGGTTTGGAGCCTGGGTGACCTCCGAAAAATCACCGAGCAAGGTGTGGCCTTTCAGTCGCCCATCAATGGCGACAAGTGTTTTCTCTCTCCGGAAGAGTCCATGCGGATTCAGCGGATATTGAATTCCGATGTGGTGATGGTCTTCGACGAATGCACGGCCCATCCTTCCACGCACGTCGAAGCTGCTGATTCCATGCGGCTTTCATTGCGATGGGCACAGCGCTGCAAGAGTGAATTTGCGCAATTGCAGAATCCCAATGCATTGTTCGGCATCGTTCAGGGTGGCATGTATGAGGATCTGCGCGATGAATCGCTCGCTGGGTTGGCCGAGATCGGATTTCATGGCTACGCCATTGGCGGACTATCAGTCGGCGAGCCAAAGGAAGACATGATGCGTGTGCTTGCGCACACGGCGCCGAAGTTGCCCGCTGATAGTCCGCGCTACCTGATGGGCGTTGGCACACCGGAAGATTTGGTTGCTGCAGTTGGCGCAGGCGTGGACATGTTCGATTGCGTCATGCCCACCAGAAATGCCCGCAACGGCTGGCTGTTCACCAGACACGGCGATGTCAAGATTCGCAATGCGCGCTACAAGGACGATACCGGACCTCTCGATAGCACTTGCACCTGCTATGCCTGCGTCAACTTTACGCGTGCTTATCTGCATCACTTACAGCGCACCAATGAAATTCTGGGGGCCAGGCTCAATACCATTCACAACTTGTTTTACTACCAGCAATTGATGGGTGAAATGCGCGCCGCCATTGAGACGCAGCTTTTTGCACCTTTTGTCACGAAGTTCCATGCTGATCGTGCCAGCGGCCCATAGCGAAGTGGTATAATTTTTGGTTGATTTGCACGCCAGACTTCAATACAAGCTATTGAAAACTTGGAAAAAGCTTCCAACTCACGATAATGCCGTCGAAGCATTGTGCAGTCGGAGCAACTACGCCGCGTACCCCACATTCAAACCCGGAGCAAGAATTTAATGATTACCAACGCTTACGCCCAAGCGGCGGCTGCGCCTTCAGGCAGCGATTCACTGATCGGCATGTTGCCGATTTTTGCGATGTTTATTCTGTTGTACTTCCTCATGATTCGGCCGCAGATGAAGAAGTCAAAAGAGCAGAAGCTGATGCTGGATGCGTTGCAAAAGGGCGATGAAGTCATCGCCATGGGCATCATTGGGCGGATCGCCAAAATTGGTGACGGATATATCGGGCTCGAAGTTGCCGACGGCAAAATCATCCATATGCAGAGACAGGCTGTAACAACGCTGCTGCCCAAAGGTACTTTCAACGACGTAACCAAGTAACAATCGCGTCGCTATTAGTCGTCATTGCCGATAGATTTTTCTGAGCCTCAGCTTACACCCATGAATAAATATCCAGTCTGGAAATACGCCGTCATTGTTGTTGCCATAATCGTCGCGTTTCTTTACACGCTGCCGAATTTTTTTGCGGAAGTGCCTGCGGTGCAGGTTTCCGGACTGCGCGCCAACAAAGCTGATGCCGATACGCGCAATCAAGTCGACGAGGCGCTCAAGGCGGCCAAGGTGGACGCGACAAGTGTGCTGCTCGAGGGCGAATCAATAAAGGTGCGCTTTAAAGATGGCGAAAGCCAGAAGAATGGACAGGCAGCAATTCAGGCCAAGCTTGGTGCGGGTTACATCGTTGCCCTGCAGTTGATTTCGAATTCCCCGGCGTGGCTATCCAAAATCAATGCATTGCCGATGTATCTCGGTCTCGATCTACGCGGCGGCGTGCATTTCCTGATGCAGGTGGATATGAAGTCTGTCTTCGACAAGGCGGTAGACCGCTATGTAGGTGATGTGCGTGTCCTGCTACGAGACAAGAAAATTTTCTATACCGGCATCGCGCGCGATGGCGATCGAGTTGTTGCAAAGTTTAAAGAGAAAATCGAACTTCAACGTGCCCAGACAGAGATCTCGACGCAACTACCGGAGTTGTTGCTCAAGGACACAGAAATCAACGGCGAATTTGTTTTGACGGCGCTGATGAAACCGGAAACGATTCAAAAGTTGCAAGAGAATGCAATCCAGCAAAACATCACGGCGCTTCGCCGACGTGTGAATGAGCTGGGCGTCTCAGAGCCTATAGTGCAGCAGCAAGGCGCCGACCGTATTCTGGTGGAGCTTGCCGGCGTGCAAGATCCTGCTCGCGCAGAAGAGTTAATCGGCCGGACCGCTTCCTTGGAGGTTCGCCTTGTTGCAGAAGAACACGCCGCCTCGCGCAGTGTCGACGCCTTTGAACGCTACCGGAATGAGCCTGCACCGTTCGGGACCGAGAAAATAATGGATGAGCGTGGCTACCCGGTGCTTGTCAACAAGGCGATTGCCTTCACCGGCGACAAGATCACCGACGCGCAGGCTGGATTCGACCAACAGGCCGGTGGTGGCTCCATTGTCAATGTGACACTGAATGCGGCTGGCGGTCGTGCAATGACGATGACGACACGCGGCAATGTGGGCAAGCGTATGGCTGTCATCATGATCGAAAAGGGCAAGCCCGAAGTGCTTACCTGGCCGAACATCAATAGCGAACTGGGTGCGCGTTTCTACATTTCCGGTATGCCCAATACTCAGGAAGCCAAGAATCTTGCCTTGCTGTTACGCGCCGGCGCGCTGGCAGCCGAAATGCAGATCATCGAAAAACGCATGATCGGACCAAGCCTCGGCGCGGAAAATATCGAAAAGGGCAAAAACTCGCTGCTTCTCGGCTTTGCATTGATCACGGTCTTCATGATCGTCTATTACATGTTGTTTGGTTTGGTTTCGGTGGCGGCACTGGGCTGTAACTTGCTTTTTCTGGTTGCATTGCTGTCGATGCTGCAGGCAACATTAACTCTCCCAGGGGTTGCCGCAATTGCGCTGGCGCTGGGTATGGCGATCGATGCTAACGTACTCATTAATGAGCGCATCCGCGAAGAGCTTCGCAATGGCATGTCACCGCAAATGGCTATCCAAGCAGGCTACGACCGCGCGCTGGATACCATTATCGATTCGAACATTACGACGCTAATTGTCGGCCTGGCCTTGCTCATCTGGGGCTCCGGCCAGGTGCGCGGATTTGCGGTCGTTCATTGTCTCGGGATTCTCACATCCGTATTCAGCGCCGTGATGGTGTCACGGGGACTGGTGAATCTCATCTACGGCGGCAAAAAGAAAGTCGCGAAGCTATCGATTGGCAATGTGAACTGGCATAAGCCCGCCAGCCAGACGCCTTCCAAAGCATAGGCAACGCTCGCCACCAAACCTGAATGAGATAGGAAGCAACATGGAGTTTTTTAGAATCAAGAAACCGATACCGTTCATGCGCCATGCACTGGTGTTCAACGTGATTTCGTTCGTTACCTTTCTGCTTGCGGTTGTTTTCCTCGCGACCAAGGGCCTTCACTATTCCATCGAATTTACCGGTGGGACCGTGATTGAGGCGCCATTCAAGCAGGCGGCTGATGTTGAAAAAATCCGCAGCGAACTCAGCAGCAAGGGTTTCGCCGATGTCTCTGTGCAGGAATTCGGATCGGCAAAAGATGTTCTGATCCGCTTGCCACTAAAGACAAGCGTCAGTAACCAGAATGCCGCAATGGAGGAGCAGAAAAACACAATCATTCAGACGCTGATCCCATTGGGCCTGGATTACGACGTCGAACTGGCGAAAACCGATCCCAAAGCGAACAAGCTTCGAGCAGAGTTTGTTGGTGGACAAGTTGGCAAGGAACTCGCCTATGACGGCAGTCTTGCGCTGCTAGCAGTATGTATTGGCATTTTGATCTATCTGGCTATTCGCTTTGAATGGCGATTTGCCGTTGCCACCATCGTCGCCAACTTGCACGACGTAGTGATCATCTTGGGTTTCTTTGCGTTTTTTCAGTGGGAGTTTTCCCTGCCCGTGCTTGCGGCCGTACTTGCGATCCTCGGCTATTCGGTCAACGAATCAGTAGTCGTGTTCGACCGAGCGCGCGAAAATTTCCGCAAGATGCGCAAGGCCACGACGTCAGAGATTTTTGACGCCGCCATCACGGGGACAATTTCGCGCACGATCATCACTCACGGTCTGACGCAGATGATGGTGCTGGCAATGTTGATTTTTGGTGGGCCAAGCCTGCACTACTTCGCATTGGCGCTGACCATCGGTATTTGTTTCGGCATTTATTCTTCCGTGTTGGTCGCCTGTCCGATTGCAAAGTACCTCGGCGTCTCGCGCGAAGATTTCGTCAAGCCGGTGAAAAAAGACGGCGATCCGGAAGTTATTTCAGCAAGTCAATAATCGGCGCTAGTTCGGACAACGCCCGTGGAGTGGCTCGCCGCCGCCGTTGACATCGTCCTGCACCTCGACCGGTATCTCGCCGTCTGGATAGCGGCATACGGCGTCTGGATTTACGCGATTCTTTTCATCATTGTTTTTTCCGAAACGGGCTTGGTCGTCGCGCCGTTCTTGCCTGGAGACTCACTGCTATTCATCGCCGGTTCCCTGGCCGCTTTGGGTTCGATGGATGTGCATTTGCTGGTCGTGTTACTGCTATCCGCGGCCGTGCTCGGCAATATCTGTAATTACGAAATTGGCCGCTACTTTGGCACCAAGTTTTTCGTCAACGACAAGGCGAAAATTCTCAACCCGAAGCATCTTCAGCGCACCCATGAGTTCTTTGAGCGCTGGGGTGCCATTGCTGTCGTACTGGCGCGCTTTGTGCCGTTTCTGCGTACCTATGTCCCCTTTGTCGCGGGAATGTCGGTGATGTCGCGGGGAAAATACATTGCCTACACGGTATTTGGTGCGATCACTTGGGTTGGCTCGCTCGTGTATCTCGGCTTTTTCTTTGGCAATATTCCCTGGATTAAGCAAAATCAGGGGCTGCTCGTCATCGCCATCATTGGACTTAGCCTGTTGCCGATCGTGATTGCCGCGTTAAAGGCCAAATTCAGCGCGCAGAAACTGTCTTAGACGGTGCTGTCAGGCGCGCAAAAAAAATTGCGGCGACAAAGAAGCCGAGCGACAACACCACCTCCATTGCGGCCAGATTGCTAGACAAGCCGCGATCAGACCATGCGCGCACAACGCCTTCAGTGAAGTAAAACAAGACAAACATCGATGCCCATTGATAGGTATAGCGCTTGCCGCGGAGTATTCCAAACAGTGGCACAAGAAGTGGAACCGCCTTCAGCATTAACCATGAGCCGCCGGGCCGCAATGGTGCAAGCACGGTTTCCCAAGCCAGGCAGAGAGTGATTAGCGCGATAAGTGTGGCGATGGCGACGTAATGGCATGTTCGTGCGTTAGGGGGCATGGTTTCTCTGTTTGAAACTGACAAACTCTATAACTGGCGCGGCTTGCAGGCCAAAAACAGGCTGAAGTCCTCGCCAATAGGGGAGTTTGCCAAATTATTTAATGTAGGTCGGCCAGCGCGTAAACGCGATAAACGTTTCGCTGCTTTCGACCAAATCTGCGGTAACGAATTTTACGTTAGCACCTGGCGGCCCGCTTTGGCACCACGCCACCAATTGCTCGATGGCGTATTCGTTGCCTTGTGCAATCGCCTCCACGCTGCCGTCATCACAATTGCGTACCCAGCCATTGATTTCCACGGCTTGGGCGACGATACGCATCGATTCACGAAAACCCACACCTTGCACACGGCCTGTGATTATGATCTTCACGGTAACGGTTTGGCCGTGCCCGCTCACTCGTCGTGGCCGATCTTTTTGCTGCGCACGGATTTGACGGTCGCACGCGTTTTCTTGGCTTCTATTCGACGTTCTTTCGATGCGCGCGTCGGCTTGGTGGCAAGGCGCGCTTTTGGCACATAGTTGAGCTTGGTAAGACGCACGATCAAGCGCTCGAAGGCGGTTTCCTTGTTGCGAAACTGCGAAGGCGAGTCTTGTGCGATCACCACTACGCCGGACGGCAGGTGGGTAAGGCGGATTGCCGAATTGGTTTTATTGACGTGTTGCCCGCCCGGGCCGGAGGCGCGATAGGCATCGAGACGGATTTCCAACTCGAGCGTTTCCCGGTCCACCGCGTACGGCGGTAGCCGCAGCGGTAGATCGCGATCCATCATTTGATCCGCATTCCCGGCACCGCACCCGCATCCGGGGCCAGCAGATAGATGCCAGTGCCGTCACCGGCCGCAAGCACCATTCCCTGTGATTCACCGAAACGCATCTTACGCGGTGCCAGATTGGCAACCATCACGGTGTAGCGACCGACCAGATCCTTTGGTTGATACGCGCTGCGAATGCCGGCGAATACGGTACGTTGCTCAATACCAAGGTCCAGTGTCAGACGCAGTAGCTTATCGGCTTCGACGACCAATTCAGCGTCGAGAATTCTGGCGACGCGTAAATCGAGGCGCACAAAGTCGTCTATTGAAATCGTCTCTGCAATCGGCTGGATGACGACAGGCTTGGGTGGCTCGGGCGGAACCAATGCGAATTCCGTCGGTACCGCAACATGGGTTTCGGCATTTGCTGGCCTGACATCGGTTATTACGGCGTCGGGTTTCTTGCTGGTTTCCCTCTCGGGCGGTTCAAGCAGAGCCGCTATCTGCTTAGGGTCAACTCGTGTCATTAGATGTTTATACGGCTTGATTTCGTGCCCTTCCTTCAAGGGCTTTGCGGCAGACTTCCAGTCGAAGGCATCGAAATTAAACATCTCGCCCGCCGTCTCGGCAAGTTGTGGCAATACCGGTGCGAGATACACGGTCAGATCGCGAAACATCGTTACCGCCGTAGAGCACACCGTCAGCAATTCAGCCTCACTGCCGTCGCGCTTGGCGAGTTCCCACGGCTTGTTTGCATCGACATATTGATTTGCCAAATCCGCGAGGGCCATGATCTTGCGTATTGCCTTGCCGTATTCGCGACCGTCGTAATAGCCGCCGATCTCGTCACCGGCACCGGCAAACTCGTTTGCCAATTCTTTGGGCAACTGCGGCTTGCCCAGCTTGCCATTAAATTTCTTGGCGATGAAACCTGCGGCGCGGCTGGCGATATTGACGTACTTGCCGATAAGGTCGCTGTTAACCCGCGCAACGAAATCATCCGGATTGAAATCGAGATCTTCAACCTTGTCATTCAATTTGGCGGCGATGTAATAGCGCATCCATTCCGGATTGAGCCCAAGTTTGATGTACTGCTGCGGCGATACTCCGGTGCCGCGCGACTTGGACATTTTCTCGCTGTTGAAGGTGATAAATCCATGCACGAACACGTTGTTCGGCACTTTGCGGCCCGCGAATTTAAGCATGGCCGGCCAAAACAGCGTGTGGAAATAGACGATGTCTTTGCCGATGAAATGATATTGCTCGACCGCATCGTCGGCCATGAATTCGTCAAAGCTGCGTTTCTCACCGTTGGCTTTGGCTTTTCCCGATTCGAAATACGCTTTCAGGCTCGCCAAATAGCCGACAGGTGCATCAAGCCATACGTAAAAATATTTGCCGGGCGCATCGGGAATTTCAATACCGAAATACGGCGCATCGCGAGACACATCCCAGTCGTTAAGATTCTTGCCGCCATCACCCAGCCATTCGGCAAGCTTGTTCACGACTTCTGACTGCAGCGGTGTTTGCTTCGTCCATTCCTGCAAGAAATGTACACATTTCTTGTCTGAGAGCTTGAAAAAGAAATGTTCGGAGGACTTCAGTACTGGCTTGGCGCCGGTGAGTGTCGAATACGGGGACTTCAGATCGGTCGGTGCGTAGACCGCGCCACAGTTTTCGCATGAATCACCGTATTGATCCTTGGTGCCGCATTTCGGACACTCTCCTTTGATATAGCGGTCGGGGAGAAACATCCCCTTCACCGGATCAAAGAACTGTTCAACCTCTTTCGATACGATCAACTTGGCGGATTTCAGCTTTTTGTAGATGTCTTGCGACAGCGCGACGTTTTCCGGCGAATGCGTCGAATGCCAGTGGTCATAGCTCATCAGGAAGTGCTGCCAGTCGCGATCATGTTCCGCGCTGACGCGTGCAATCAACGTTTCCGGCGTAATGCCTTCAGCTTCAGCACGAAGCATGATCGGTGCACCGTGCGTGTCTGCTGCACACACAAAATGCACTTCGTGGCCTTGCATGCGCTGGAATCGCACCCAGATATCGCCGTACAGTTGATCGACGATGTGGCCAATGTGGAGTGGGCCATTGGCATAGGGTAGTGCCGTTGTCGCGAAAATTTTTCGAGGCATCAAAAATTTCTATTGGGCAGTGATTACAAAACTGATTGATTTGAATGGTTTTTATCGCGTTCAATTGTACCAAGGCAGACATCAATTTGATATACGGGACAGCGTTGCGATCAGCTAAAATTACGCACGCTGCAAAGTGCTATTCCACAATATGGTTGCCTTCAAATTTGCTCCCCGTCGAGCGAGTCGGCATCCGAATCGAAAGCAATCCATGGGTATTACCACCGAACAAATCCAGAACGCGCTTCGCGAATTGATCGATCCGGTCACCAATGAAAACTTCGTTCAGAGCAAATCAGCGAAGAATATCAAGATCGAAGGCGGCGATATTTCGCTCGAGATCGTGCTCGGCTATCCCGGCAAAAGCGTCACCGAGGGCATTCGCAAACAGGTCATCGCACGCCTTAAGAAGATCGATGGCGTGGAAAATGTGTCCGCAAACGTTTTTTCGAAAATTGTTTCGCACTCAGCGCAGCGCGGTGTAAAACTGGTGCCCGGCATCAAGAATATTATTGCTGTGGCGTCAGGCAAGGGTGGCGTTGGCAAGAGTACGACCGCGGTGAATCTGGCGCTGGCTCTGGCAGCAGAAGGCGCCAGCGTTGGCATGTTGGACGCTGACATCTACGGCCCCTCCCAACCAATGATGCTTGGTATTACTGGGCGGCCCGCTTCGCGGGACGGTAAAACCATGGAGCCTATGGAGGGGCATGGCATTCAAGCCATCAGCGTCGGTTTCCTGATCGACCCGGAAACACCGATGGTTTGGCGCGGACCAATGGTGACGCAGGCGCTGGAACAGCTTCTGAACGAGACTAACTGGCATGATCTGGATTATCTGATCGTTGATCTTCCTCCCGGAACAGGTGACATACAGCTCACGCTGGCGCAGAAAGTGCCAGTCACGGGCGCAGTCATCGTTACCACGCCACAGGATATCGCCCTACTCGATGCCAGGAAGGGGTTGAAGATGTTTGAAAAGGTCGGCGTACCCATCATCGGGATCGTGGAAAACATGGCGATGCATGTCTGCACCAATTGTGGTCATATGGAGCACATATTCGGCGAGGGCGGTGGTCAGAAAATGGCGGCAGACTACAACATCGATTTGCTCGGATCTTTGCCGCTGGACATCAAAATTCGTGAAATGGCCGATAGCGGAAAACCGACAGTGGTGTCAGATCCGGACGGCCCAATCGCATCGATTTACAAAGACATCGCGCGCAAATGTGCGGCCAAGATTGCCAAGCAATCGCAGGATCGCAGCGCGGTATTTCCAAAGATCGTGATACAAAATACCTGACCTAATCGTGGACGAAGCCATACAGCGCGCAATTGAGCTGCGCAATGCTTCACAGCACACAGAAGCGCTAACGATCCTGCTTGACCTGAACAATGCCAACCCTGACGACGCAATCGTTAACTATGAACTGGCGAGCACTTTTAGCGCCGAAGGGGTCCGCGAAGAGGCAATCGGCTTTTATGAACGCGCCATTGAATGTGGTTTGGAAGGTGACGAGCTTCGTCGCACCTTTGCCAGCCTTGGCAGTAACTATCTGGCCGTTGGACGGATTGGCGACGCCGCGCGTATTCTTCAGCGTGGCGCAGCAATATTTCCGGATGCGCCGGAATTCGATATTTTTCTCGCCATGACTCGCTACCACTTGGGAGAGTACCAAGAGGCCGTGCGGCTGCTGTCCAACCACGTCGCACAGTACACATCGGATCCAGCCACACAAACCCACAGCCGTGCAATTTCTTACTGTGCTGAACATCTTGACCAGATTGAAGAGCGCTAGGATGCCGGCTTTTTGTATAGGACAAATCAGGATAAAAGACGCCGTGGCTTGGGACGAATATCGCCGCCGTGTCGGCGATACGATCAGGCAATACGGTGGAGAATTACTGTTTCGTGGCCAACGAGAGCAAATATTCAGTGGGGAAATGTTGCAAGACAAGGTTGTTGTGCTGCAGTTCGAAGACATTGAAGCCGCCAAACGATGGCACGATTCATCAGAGTATCAGGCTCTGATCCCGACTCGGGATCAAGGTGCTGACGTGACGCTGGTTTTGTACAACAGCTAAAACAGGGGAGCAGGCAGCGTGAGCATAAAAGCCGACAAGTGGATTCGCCGTATGGCCAAAGAGCACGGCATGATTGAGCCGTTTGAAGCGGGGCAGGTGCGCGAAGCCAACGGCCACCGCATCGTCAGCTACGGCACCTCGAGCTATGGCTACGATATTCGCTGTTCTAACGAGTTCAAGTTGTTTACCAATTTGAATTCCACGATTGTGGATCCGAAGAATTTCGACCCAAGTTCGTTCGTCGATATCAAGGCCGACTCCTGCATCATTCCACCCAATTCATTTGCCCTTGCGCGCACGGTTGAATACTTCCGCATTCCTCGCAATGTGTTGACAATTTGCCTGGGAAAATCGACCTATGCGCGCTGCGGCATCATCGTCAATGTGACACCGTTCGAACCCGAATGGGAAGGCTATGTGACGCTGGAGTTTTCCAACACCACGCCACTGCCTGCGAAAATTTATGCCAACGAAGGCATCGCGCAAGTGTTGTTTTTTGAAAGCGATGAGGTCTGCGAGACATCGTACAAAGATCGAGGCGGCAAATATCAGGGGCAGAAGGGTGTGACGCTGCCGAAGATGTAGGACGTCGTCAAGCAGGCTGCAGCAGGCCGCTAATCAGTCCCTCGCCCATCCAGCGTTTCAATAGCGTCATCGCATAAGCTGGGACATCATCAGGCTCGTGCCAGGTACACAGTGCCTCGCATAGATCGGCAAAGTTACCCATATTGCAAATCGTATTCAATGCGACCGCCTCATCGCTTTCCAGCGAACGGAAATAGGTGGTCAATTCGCGCCGCCACACGATCCAGGCCGCAGTCTCTGGCGACCGTTCGGGCGCTGGCAGCTCGTCTTCCCGTGTTACCGCCTGCCAGAACACCGGTACATTCCAGGCGAGCTCCAGGCGCTGCACGGAACTGTGTACAGTGAAACACATGGCGGGCCAGGATTCACCGGGTAGACTCACCAAGTCGGCAATGTCGAGTACAGCGTCGTCAGCACTATCAAACGCGAGGCTCATCGCCCATTCGAAAGCAGCCATCTCGGCCAGTACAGGCTGCGAATCAAAAGCAGGATCGGTCGCCAGGAAACTGGGAAGGTGAGTGCCGAACCAGCGAGCATTTGGAAAATTGGATGGATGCGCTTTGATGTATGCCGTCGCAAGCTGATCGAACAAGTCATCTCCGGCGAGCGTGCGCAGCGCTGGGTAGTCGGCATCGAGCACCTCGATCAGCCGCAGCCGGTAGCCGTTTGCGTATACGTCCAGACGGCCAGTCGCATCCAGACGTGGGCCATCCACAATGGCGGGTACGATACTGTGATCGTCGGCTAACACATAGTTTTGGAGCTGACCTTGCAATTTTGCGTACGCGCTCATCATGCAAACTTAGCCACCGAAACGTCACCTGCAATTTTGCGGGCGTGATTCAGTTCAACCAGCAGTTCGTCCAAGGGCGGAATATTATCGTCGCGCTCGATCATTGTTGGTACCGGTCCGAAACGTTTGCAGGCTTGTTCGTAGAGGCACCAGACTGAATCGATCACTGGCGCGTCATGCGTATCGATGATGATATCGCCGCGATGTTCATGCCCGGCCAAATGGAACTGGCGGACCCGGTCAACCGGTATTCCCATCAGGTATTCAATTGGCTCGAAGCCGTGATTAAACGCGCTGACGAAAATATTATTGATATCCAGAAGAATATGACAATCAGCACGCTCTGCAATTGTGCGCAGGAAATCCCATTCACTCATTTCTGATCTGGAAAATGTGATGTAGCTTGAAACATTTTCGAGCAATATTTGTCGGCCAAGAAAATCCTGCACCTGGCGTACACGATCAACCACGTGAGTAACCGCTTCCTCGGTATAGGGGATCGGCATCAAGTCATGCAGGTTCTTGCCCGCGATGCCCGTCCAGCAGAGATGGTCGGAAATAATCGCTGGTTCGATCCGGTCAGCTAGCTTTCTCAATTCGCGCAGATACTCTGCATTGAGCGGATCGCTACTGCCGATTGATAACGAGACGCCATGCATCGCCATCGGATAGTCATTACGAATGCGCATCAGATTGGCGAGTGGACGTCCTCCCGAAACCATATAGTTTTCGGAAATAATCTCAAACCAGTCGAGTGCGGGCTTATTGTCGAGTATGGCTTCGTAATGTGCAGTACGCAGTCCTAGGCCAAAGCCAAGAGTTGAGGGCGGATTCAATTCATTCTCTCTCGACAAAAATACCGGGCGCGTCCTCAAATACGCGCCCGGAAATCACTCACTTGGGAAATCCACAACAGTGTTCTGTTACCTCGTGCTGACTTATTTGCCGCCGACTTGCTTGCACTGCTCGGCTGTCAGTGCGACGAAGCCCTGACCCTTGCAAGCGCCTTGACCCTTGCAGGCGTTCTTGGCAGTTTTGCAGTCGTTGTTGCCTTTACACGCGTTCACGCCTTCGCAATGAACTTTTTTCGCTTCTGCGGCAAACGACGGCGCAGCAACGGTGGTAAGCAACAAGCCGGCCGCGGCAATAGCCAGTGCGGCACCGCTAAAGTTTTTAGTACGATTCATAGTAGTACTCCTTGGTAGGTTGATTTACAGGGTGTTTGCCGCATTCCATGTTCAACGCAATTGTGTTGAACAAGTTACGGCCAGTGCGTCTGTCGGAGGCAGGGAATGTTCCTTACATCCGCGTCTTATACGCTGCGCCGGGACAATCGGTTTCAGGGTCTAACCGGCTTGGGTGGCGGTCTCATTGAAATACATGCCTTGCAAATCGATAGCCTATAATTCGCGTCTCAGCGAAATTCAAATATGACAATCAGAACGCGTTACGCACCTAGCCCCACCGGCTACTCGCACTTAGGCAACATCCGCACCGCATTGTTCGCATGGGCCTATGCGCGCCATCATGGCGGCAAATTTATTCTTCGAATTGAAGACACGGATCAGGAACGGTCCACTGACGCCGCCGTACAGGTCATTTTGGATGCGATGGCCTGGCTTGGATTGGACTACGACGAAGGGCCGTTTTATCAAATGCAGCGCATGGCACTCTACAAAGCAGCAGTGACACGCCTGTTGGCCGAAGGCAAGGCCTACCATTGCTACACCTCCACAGCGGAGCTGGATGCGCTTCGTGAGTTGCAGATGACGCGAGGTGAAAAGCCGCGATATGACGGTCGCTGGCGCCCGGAGCCCGGCAAGGTACTGCCGACTATTCCAACGGGCGTGAAGCCGGTCGTGCGCTTTCGAAATCCGGTCGACGGCGTTGTCACTTGGGATGATCAGGTCAAGGGCTGTATCGAGATCGCCAATGCAGAACTGGATGATCTGGTTATTGCGCGGCCAGACGGCACACCCACATACAACTTCTGCGTGGTGGTCGACGACGTCGATATGGCAATCACGCACGTGATTCGTGGTGACGATCACGTCAACAATACGCCACGTCAAATCAATCTGTATCACGCGATGGGCAAAGTGCCGCCCGTGTTCGCGCATACGCCGACCGTGCTGGGGCCGGACGGGTCGAAGTTGTCCAAGCGCCACGGTGCCAAGAGCGTGATGGAGTATCGCGATGAAGGCTACTTGTCCGAAGCGATGATCAATATGCTGGCGCGTCTCGGCTGGTCTCATGGCGACGAAGAGGTCTTTTCGCGTGAACAATTGGTGCAGTGGTTTGATGCCAGCAAAATTAGCGCTTCGGCGTCGCGATTCGATGCGGAAAAATTGTTGTGGGTCAATCATGAGCACATCAAGCGCGCGGACGTGAACACGTTGGCCGATCGCCTGAAGCCTTTTCTGCAAAAGAATGGCTTTGCCTTCACCGATGGACCCGATGTGGGTCGTGTCGCTGACTTGTTGCGCGACCGCGCCGCGACTCTGGTGGAAATGGCCGCCGCCGCGCGCTATTTTTACGTCCGCCCGGTATTGGACAAGGGGCTGTTGGCCCAGCATTTGGCGGAGTCTGCAAAAGTCGCGCTCGCCGAACTTGCCACGGACCTGGCTTCAATCAATTGGACCAAGAGCGATATCAACGCCGCGGTCAAGGCCACAATTGCGCGGCATGGGCTGAAAATGCCGCAACTGATGATGCCGCTGCGTGTGCT
>JBDTPE010000004.1:0-20886 GCA_039932875.1 Betaproteobacteria bacterium
GATCGACATGCAATTTCTTGAAAATCGTAACGGCGTACGTAGGGTACTTTCAATCCATTCAGATTCCCGACGCGTCCTTCTGTTTGTTTCTTTGGCAACATTATTCTGCTCGGTGCTGGGATTTCAGGCTAACGTATTTGGTAATTCCACACCTACCGGAAACGTAACTGGCAAAGCAACTGGTGCGGGTTGTTCTGGCTGCCACGGAGCGAGTGCCGATGGAACACTATCCGTCGTTATTACCGGTCCGGCCACGCTGACCGCGGGTTCACTTGGTACTTACACAATTACGGCGACGAAATCCGGTATTGCCAATGCCACAAAAATGGGATTTGATCTCATCGCTAGTGACGGCACTTTATCCATCGTTGCCGGGCAGTCCACCGCACTGACCGGTAGTGAGATCACTCACAGCGCAAGCGTAGGCGCTCTAGCGACGACAACCAGCAATTCTGCGAATTACACATTCAAATACACCATGCCTGCTGCGGCGGCAGTTGGTTCGAACCACACATTGTCCTCGGTGTCTGCACTTGGTTTCGTAGGTTGGAATTACGGCACTAATTTCACCGTCACCGTTCCTCCACCTGCGCCCGCTGTCACCAGCAGTGCCGCCGCAAACGGCACAGTCGGCCAGGCGTTCAGCTATCAGATTACCGGCACCAATAGCCCGACGAGCTATGCGGTCACCGGCACGTTGCCCACCAATGTCACCATCAACACAATCAACGGCCAGATTTCCGGCACGCCGACCAATAGCGGCACATTCAACGTCAACGTCACCGCTTCGAATGCAGGTGGAACGAGCGCCCCACAACCGCTGGCCATCACCATTGCGCCCGCGTCCGCAGCGACTACACGCTATGTGAACGCCGCCACTGGCGTGAATACCGGCACCTGCGCTGTGCAGTCTAGTCCCTGCAAGACCATCACTTACGGCATGTCGCAGTCTTCGGCGGGAAATCCCGGCGACTTGTTGAGCGTGGCACCCGGTACTTATGACTTGGCACTAGGCGAAGTATTCCCGATCGTGATGCGGTCCGGAGTGCAGCTCATCGCAACGGGCTCGCCAGCGGATACTTTCATTGACGCCGTGGGCGATACTGTGAAGCAGGCCATTGTTACCAGTGCGAACAATACGTCTGCATTCGCGCGCATTGAGGGATTCACGTTCCGCAACGGCAGAAATCTCACACCTACCCAGGGTGGCGTCTCGCTAGGCGGAGCCATTCGACTCAGCAATTCAAGCGCGTTGTTTACCATTACGCGCAATATTTTCACTGGCAATCAGACGACCGGCTACACCGCCGACAATACCAGTGGCCAAACCGGCGGATTGGGTTGGGGTGGCGCGATCTATGGCTTTAGCTCCACTGTTGAGATCAGCAATAACGTCTTCACCAGCAATATTGCGCTTGGCGGCAATGGCTACACGGATTTTTCAACCAGCCCGTGTACGAATAGAAACGCCGGGCAGGGCGAGGGTGGAGCAATTTATATTTTTGGCAGTGGCAAGATCGTCAATAACACGTTCTACGGAAACGTCGCGCAGGGTGGCGCGGGCGGTGGCGGCCAGGCGTGTACCGGCAACGGTGGTACGGCAACGTCAGGCGCTGTGACGACCGGTTCCGGCATCACGGTTTCCAACAATATTTTCGCCGCAAATGGGTCCGTGGGTGGTGCGGGTGCGGCAGCAGGCAGCGCGTCGGCAGGCGCGATGAGTGCGTCAGGCGCGACGATCACCAACAATCTCTTTTTCGGCAATACCCTTAGCGGTACGGCGGGAAGCGCCGACACGACCGGCAGCAATGTGCTTACCTCGGATCCGCAATTCCACAGCGCGCCATCAATTCTGAAAATCCTGATTGGCTCGCCTGCATCCGGCACGGGCACTTCCACCGGGGCGCCGGCGCTGGATTTTGCCGGTACCACGCGTCCCACGCCACCGGCCATGGGCGCGTATGAGCCGTCGTCCGCGATCACATTGTTGGCAGTGCAATCGCGCAAAACCCACGGCGTAACCGGAGATTACGACATCGCCATCGATACTGCCCAGGCCATTGGTGGATTCGTCACGGTCGAGCCGCGTACCATTGGCAGTGGCCACAGCATCGTATTTCAGTTCAGCGGCACCGTAACATCGACCGGCACGGTGAGCGTCACACCAGCCGGCGCAGTCGTCGCGGCGATCGGCGCAAATACATCGGAAGTCGTTGTGACACTAACTGGTGTGGCTGACAATCAGCGCGCCACGGTCATGCTCACCGGTGTGAACGGTTCGGTAAATCCACCGGCAGCGTCAATCGGCTTTCTGGTCGGCGACATCAACAATACGCGTTCCGTTAACTCGAGCGACATTAGCGGGGTGAAAGCGCGGTCGGGGCAGGTAACAACCGCTGCGAATTTCAAGTTTGATTTGAACGCCAACGGTAGCGTTAACTCCTCCGATATTTCGGCCGTCAAGGCGAGATCGGGGCTGGTGTTGCCATGATCAGCCAAGCAATACTTCGTAGAACGGCATTTGACGGGCATCTGCGGGCGCTTTCGCGCCAGGAGCCTCGCCGGGCGCAGACTTATGCAAGGCGAGCGGCTTTTAACCCGGATGCGCGCGCGATAAGTTGAATGGAGTGGTTTCAACAGCCGGGGCAAACGTTACCTTTTGAACGGACTGCTTTCCGCAAGCTCATTCGCGTGCCGCTCTATCCCGCCCGACTCGCGGCGCAGAAAATCCTCCACTGCCTTGGCGAATTGTGGGTGCTTCAGCCAATGAGCGGAATGACATTTCACCGGCAGAAAGCCACGCGCGAGTTTGTGTTCGCCCTGAGCACCGCCCTCAAAGACCTGGATATTGTGTTCAATGCAAAACGCCAGCGCCTGGTAGTAGCAGGTTTCAAAATGCAGGCCCGAATGAAATTCCAGGCCACCCCAGTAGCGACCATAGAGCGTGTGTTCGCTGAATAGATTGAGTGCGCTGGCGACTGGCTTGCCTGCGCGTTCGGCAACGATGAGCAAGATGTTGTCTGGCATGCGCTCGCCGATGAGTCCGAAGAATATTCGATTAAGGTAGGGCGTGGAGAAATGTATCTGGTAGGTGTGGTTGTAACACTCGACGAAAAAATCCCAGTCGGCGCTGGTAATTTCAGCACCGACCAGTCGCCTGAAAATTATGCCCGCTTCGCTGACTTTGCGTCGCTCTTGTTTCACTTTTTTTCGCTTGTCGTGGCTCATGGTGGCGAGAAAATCGTCGAAGCGCGTGTACCCGGCATTTTGCCAATGAAACTGGATCGAGGTGCGCGGCATCATCCCGGCATTTGTCAAGAGCTGATTATCTTCGGCGCTTGGAAACAGCACATGCAGCGACGACACATCACTTTGCCCGGCAAGACTGATCAGGCCATCGACGAGGATTTTCTTGTCGGCCGATGTTTTGGCCAATAAACGTCCGCCAGAGCAGGGCGTGAAAGGGACCGCCGCCAGCAGTTTTGGATAGTACTCAAGCCCATGCCGCTGATAGGCCTCGGCCCAGGCCCAGTCAAACACATATTCGCCGTAAGAATGGCTCTTCACATATAGCGGCACCATGCCAGACAGCGTTTGCTGGCCATCGATATCGCGCCACAGGGTGAGAAATTGCGGTAGCCAGCCCGACTGCGCCGTCGTGCAGCCGGCGTCAATCATCGATTGAAGGTAGGCGTGGCAAAGGGTCGGATTGCCTTCAGTCAACGCGTCCCAGTCGGCGGGTGCAATGTTGCTGAGGGAATCTAGAATCTTCAGTTCGTACTCGCGCATGTTCAGGCTACCAAGAGATCGAACCTTATAATTGAACTTCAATCTTAACCTCTAGTCGTCGCACAAGTTGCGACAGCAACTTTAACAACATCACGCACATGAAAATTGCCATAGCCCAACTCAATCCTATGCTCGGTGACCTCACCGGCAATGCCGAGCGCATTCTGGACTACGCCGAACGCGCCAAATTAGCGGGCGCAACGTTGCTGGTGACACCCGAGCTGGCGTTGTGCGGCTATCCGCCGGAGGATTTGCTGTTCCGTCGAGACTTTCGGGTCGCGTGCGCAGCGGCGCTTGCGGAGATGGCGTCGAAGGTTTCCGGCATCAAAATCATCGTTGGCCACCCGCAGGTAAAAAACGGCAAACTCTACAACGCCGCATCACTGCTGGAAGATGGCCGCGTGAATGGCACCTATTTCAAGCAGCGTCTGCCGAACTATCAGGTATTCGACGAGAGGCGCTATTTCGAAACTGGCGACGAACCGTTCGTGTTCGAGCATGAAGGCGTCAAGATAGCTGTGCTTATCTGTGAAGATGTCTGGTTTCCCGAGCCGGTCGCAGCAGCGAAAGTAGCGGGCGCGCAACTAATCGTGGTGCCCAACGCATCACCGTACGACTTCAAGAAACTTGAAACACGTTACGACGTGGTCCATGCGCGCGTGCAAGAGAGCAGGTTACCGATTCTCTATGCGCACTGGACCGGCGGACAGGACGAGCTCCTGTTCGATGGTGCGTCGTTCGGCATCAATGGCGATGGCACAGTCGGTTATCAGGAACGCGAATTCGAAGAAGTACTGGGCCTGGTGGAATTCAACAACGGTGACATTCATGGCGACGTTTATCCTGCGTTGCCGGTTGAGGCGAGCGTTTATCGGGCGCTGGTCGTAGCATTGCGGGATTACGTTAACAAGAACGATTTCCCCGGTGTATTGCTGGGATTGTCCGGCGGCGTGGATTCGGCATTGACGCTGGCAATCGCTGTGGATGCGCTGGGAAAGGAGCGGGTACATGCCGTAATGATGCCGTCAGAATTTACCGCACAGATTTCGCTCGATGACGCGCGCGAAATGGTGAAAATTCAGGGCATTCGCTATTCCGAAATTGGCGTGACGCCGATGTTCGAGGCATTCAAGGCGTCGCTGTCGGGCGAGTTCAATGGAACAAAGCCGGACACGACCGAGGAAAATATTCAGGCCAGAGTCCGTGGCACGTTGCTGATGGCACTTTCCAACAAGTTTGGTGCAATGGTCGTAACCACCGGCAACAAGAGCGAAATGGCGGTGGGCTATTCGACGCTCTACGGCGATATGGCTGGCGGTTTCGCGATCCTGAAGGATGTATCGAAGACACTCGTTTACAAACTTTGTGCGTATCGTAATGGCGTTTCCCAAGTGATCCCAGAGCGTGTCATCACTCGTCCCCCCAGCGCCGAACTAAGGCCAGACCAGACCGACCAGGATTCGTTGCCGCCCTATGACACGCTCGACCAGATCGTCGAATTGTTCATGGAACAAGATAGATCGCCGTCCGAGATCGTCGGCATGGGATTTCTTGATGCGGATGTGACGCGCGTGACGCGACTCTTGCGTATCAACGAATACAAACGCCGCCAGAGTCCCGTCGGCGCGAAGATTACGCGCAGAGGTTTCGGCAAAGATTGGCGCTATCCGATAACATCGAAGTACGTCGCCAAATAATGAGGAAAGAATAATGAAGAAAATAGAAGCGATCATCAAGCCATTCAAACTCGATGAGGTACGGGAAACGCTATCGGAAATCGGCTGTACAGGCCTGACGGTGACGGAGGTGAAGGGATTCGGACGGCAGAAGGGCCACACCGAGTTATATCGAGGCGCTGAGTACACGGTCGACTTCTTGCCCAAAGTCAAAGTCGAAGTCATTTTGGCTGATTCGATGGTGGACAAGGCCATCGACGCCATCATCAAGGCTGCGCGCACCGGCAAGATTGGCGATGGCAAAATTTTTGTGACCGATGTTAGTCAGGTTGTCCGGATTCGCACTGGCGAGACTGGCGAAGAAGCTGTTTAGCCATTCACGCATTGAGTGAAAATCCACCCATTGTGTGGTAACTTACTGTTAATACGAGGGTCGCGGTAGCGACGCTGGAAACTCCATTGAGGGAAACGCAATGTTACTGGCTGCATTTTATGTATTCGCAATCGTCTGCATAATTCTTTATTACACCGGCCACTTGAAACGTTGGAATATCGAATGGATATTGATCGTGCTCGCAGTGGCCGTTTTCCCTGCGGTTTTGTATCTATAGGTTTCGCTAGCTTCATCGCGTAGATTCAAACATTGCAGTTCTTCTAAAACCCGCATGTGCCAGCGGGTTTTTTTGTGCCTGACCGCCTCTAAATGTTCCGCATCAAATCCCACATTTCTCCTTACCTACTGCTCTCCTTGACGGCGCTGTTCTGGTCCGGCAACTGGGTAATTGGACGTGCATTCGTTAGTGATGGCCAGATACCGCCAGTCGCGCTGGCGTGGTGGCGCTGGGCCATCGCTCTGGTAACCATGTTGCCATTTGCGCTGCCACAAGTCCTCCGACACCGGGCCACCCTATGGCAACATCGCAAGATGGTTCTTGCGCTCGGCTTGATCGGCACGGGTTTCCACAACTTGCTTTCTTATGTTGGTCTCCAGTACACGACAGCAACTAACGGCGTAATGCTCAATTCGGCAATACCGGTTCTCATCATCATGCTTGGCGTGATGTTCTTCAGACAAAGCGTCACGTCGAAACAATTATTGGGGGTAGCAGTTTCGCTTGCCGGCGTGCTCACCATCTTGACGAAAGGCCATCCGGAAGCACTCGCCACACTGCAATTCAACCGTGGCGACCTGATTGTGCTGGGTTCGATGATGCTTTGGGCGCTCTATACCTTGCTGCTGAAATGGCGGCCTGATGGCGTACCGGGTCTTGCGCTACTTACTGTTTGTGCTTCGATTGGATTGATGGCCATGACGCCAATCTATGGATGGGAAATTGCGAACGGAAAGTCCATTCAATGGTCATTTGGGGTGACGGCGGCACTGCTGTATCTGGGGGTGTTCCCGTCACTAATCGGCTATATTTTCTGGAATCGTGCTGTGGAAGAAGTCGGGGCAAACGTTGCCGGTTTGTTCGTGCATTTGATGCCGGTTTTCGGTTCCCTGTTGGCTTGGCTGTTTCTGGGAGAACGCATGTTCTGGTTCCATGTTTTTGGCATCGCACTCATTTTTGCAGGTATTTTCCTAACGACGCGTCAAACGACCATGACGCCGCCAGCAGCTGGCGCGGAGTAGCGGATGGATATCATTCTGTGGCGGCACGCGGAAGCCGAAGAACTTGCCACAAGCGATCTTGCCCGCTCCTTGACAAAACAAGGAGAGCGACAGGCGGCGCATATGGCGCGTTGGCTACTTCCGCGGCTTGGAAAGCCATCGCGACTGGCGAGCGAGTGGCGCGTCGTTGCTAGTCCGGCAGTGCGCGCGCAACAAACCGCGGCGGCACTTGGCATGTCAATTGATACGGTCGCTTCCATCGCGCCGGACGCGCCACCCGATGCAATTTTGCGAGCGGTGAACCGGCCGAACGAAGGTAGGAACGTTATCGTCGTCGGTCATCAGCCGACGCTGGGCATGGTTGCAGCGCGACTTGCAAATGGCATTGACGGCTATTTCCCGGTCAACAAAGGGGCGATTTGGTGGTTCAGACTATCGCCTCAAAAAGGCGAAAGCCCGGCGGTACTGGTGGCGATGATGACACCGGATATGGTGGAAGAGTAGTCCGCTTCCAAATTCAGGCGACGGTGGGGACGATTTCCAGCTTCATTCCCACACTTGCCCATTCTTGTGCTTCCTGATGAAGCTCATAATCAGTGAGGCTATTGGCATTCAGCCAGGCAGCGTCCACAGATAACCGGAAATCGTTGTTTATCTTGGTTAGTCCGAAGCGCTTGAAATCTACGTTGCGTCGGCTGCGCGAAAGCAATACCGCCATTCGGATACACAGGACTTTCGCTGCAAAGGAAGACTCACGGGGTAAATCGGCTGCAACCTTGGCAAGCTTGCCGCGTTGCGCCAGCACAAGCTTTGCCAGCGCGGCTTGTTCGCGTTTTGAAAAGCCTGGCATGTCGGCATACGCGATTACGTAGGCAGAGTGTTTGTGAAAGCCGGCCTGCGCAATGTCGATACCGATTTCGTGCAAGCGACAGGCCCATGCCATTTTTTGGCGACGCTGGAAAGCAACTTCAGCGTCTGGCGATTCGTCGATGCGTTCAAATAAACTCAAAGCCAATTGCTTTACTCGTGCCGCCTGTGCCTGATCGACGTGATAGCGCTTTGACATCGCTTCAACGGTCGCGTCACGAATATCGTCGTGATGAGTTCGACCGAGCAGGTCTTGCAGGACGCCATCACGTAACGCGGTGTCCGCGACCGCCATCCGTCTCAAGTGCAGTTCTTCAAATATGGTCAACATGATGGCCAGCCCACCTGGTAACACCGGCAACCGGTCCCCTTTCACGCCGGGCAGTTCGAGTAATTTGAAGCCCCCCGCTTTAACGGCCTTGTCGCGTAGCCATTCGAGACCTTCGAGACTGATTCCTTCTGTCGTCAGGCCGTTTTCAGTGCAAATGATACCGAGTGCTTTCGCGGTGCCGCTTGAACCGTAGGCTTCTTTCCAGCCTTCTTTGTGAAAACGTGCGGCAATCTGTTCTATTTCTTTGCGCGCTGCCATTTGCGCGTCCCGAAAGGCGCGCTTGTCTATCGCGCCGCCGGGAAAATATCGCTCTGAAAAGGTCACACAACCCATATAAAGACTCTCAACCAGCTTGGGCTTCAGGCGATGGCCAACGACAAACTCTGTTGAGCCACCGCCAATATCGACCACAAGACGCTGGTTGTTTGATGGCGGCAGACTGTTTGCGACACCGATATAAATTAATCGAGCCTCTTCGCGCCCAGCGATAATTTCGATGGGATACCCTAGAACGGCCTCTGCTTCCTTGACGAAGGCGTGGGCATTCTTTGCCACTCGCAGCGCATTGGTGCCGACGACGCGAACGGCATCATTGGGCAGACCACGCAGGCGCTCAGCGAATAGCCTCAGCGCCGCCAACGCCCGTGCAGCCGTCTCGGCATCAATCGACTTGTCTGCGGTCACGCCAGCACCAAGTCGTACGGTTTCTTTCAGGGCGTCGAGCGGGTAGAGTTGATCCTCCACGACGCGGCTGATTTGAAGGTGGAAACTGTTTGACCCGAGGTCAACGGCGGCAAGAGTATGGTGTGGCATCTGACTGGAAGCGTAATTCTTGGTTTCGTGAAGTATGTCACACGTAAGTTGCCGCTGGCCCGCGTCACAAAAACGTAATACGCTGTCGATACTATGACTGCAAAATCAAAGCAGGACTCCAGGCCAAGGGCCAAACAAAGAAAAGCACTAATGGTGACGAGACCCGCACGTCGGTTAAAGCCGAGTGATTTATTCTTGAATCGCGAGATTCAGTTGCTGGCGTTTAACCGACGCGTTCTGGCACAAGCGGAGGACCGTAAGATCCCCCCCTTGGAGCGGCTCAAGTTTTTGACGATCGTATCGTCTAACCTCGACGAGTTTTTTGAGATTCGCGTAGCCGGTCTGAAAGAGCAGATCAAGCTCGGCGCCAGCAATCGCGGTGCCGACGGCATGACGCCGAAAGAGACGTTCAGTCTGATTGAACAGTCTGCGCACACGATGGTCGCGCAGCAGTATGCGCTGTTGAATGATGACATTTTCCCGACGCTTGAAGCTGAGGGTATCCGCTTCTTGCGGCGTGCACAGTGGAACGTAAAGCAGCAGGCCTGGGTGAAGGAATATTTTTTCCGTGAAATGATGCCGGTCCTGACGCCTATTGGTCTCGACCCCGCACATCCATTCCCACGCGTATTCAACAAGAGCCTCAACTTCGCAGTCGAGTTGACTGGTCGCGACGCATTTGGTCGCGATTCGCAGCGTGCCATTGTGCAGGCACCCCGAATGCTGCCACGCGTCATCAAGTTGCCCGCGGAGGTCGCCGAGGGTGAGGACGATTTCATCTTTCTGACTTCCGTACTTCATCAGCATGTCGGCGAACTTTTTACAGGCATGGAGGTGCTTGGTTGCTACCAGTTCAGACTGACACGCAACTCGGATTTGTTTGTGGATGAAGAGGAAGTCAAGAATTTGCGGCTAGCCCTGCAGGGCGAATTGCCGCAAAGGCATCTTGGGGACGCGGTCAGGCTTGAGATCGCCGACAATTGCTCGGAGGAAATATTGCACTTTCTCGCGACGCAGTTTGAACTGGATGAAGTCGATATTTACCGGGTGAATGGGCCGGTGAATCTGGTGCGATTGATGAATGTGCCTGATCAGGTATTACGGCCTGAGCTGAAATTTCCGGTTTTTGCTCCCGGACTATCCAAAGGGGTAGGCAAAGTTGCCAAGGGCAAGGATTTCTTTGCGGTACTCAAGAAGCAAGACATCTTGCTGCATCACCCGTTTCAGAGTTTTTCTCCCGTTATCGAGTTCATTCAAGAAGCGGCGCATGACCCGCAAGTCGTGGCCATCAAGCTGACGGTATACCGGACCGGAACCGATTCGGTCATTATGGAAACGCTTATTGATGCCGCAAAATACGGCAAGGAAGTCACCGTTGTCGTGGAGCTAATGGCGCGGTTTGACGAAGAAGCGAACCTCAACTGGGCTGCACGCCTCGAGGATGTGGGGGCGCATGTGGTGTATGGCGTGGTCGGTCACAAGACGCATTCAAAAATGGCGTTAGTCGTGCGCCGCGAACAGGTGGAAGGGCAGCGGCCGGTGCTCAGGCGTTATGTTCATTTGGGCACTGGCAATTACCACGCGCGCACTGCGAGGCTATATACGGATTTTGGTTTGATGACGTCCAACGATGATATCTGCGCGGATGTAAACCAGGTGTTCGTTCAACTGACGGGCCTGGGTAAAGCAACCAAATTGACGCGTGTCTGGCAGGCACCGTTTTCGCTGCATGCGGGCGTGCTTGCTGCGATTGAAAACGAGATAAAAATTGCCAAAAGCAATAAGCGCGGAGTGCGTGGTCACATCATCGCCAAGATGAATTCGCTGCTTGAATCCGGCGTCATCGAGGCGCTTTATCGCGCTTCTTCCGCCGGCGTCAGGATCGACCTGATCGTGCGCGGTGTTTGCGCGTTGCGTCCCGGTGTTGCAGGCCTTTCCGAAAACATTCGCGTGACTTCCATTGTTGGCCGGTTTCTGGAGCATTCACGGATTTATTATTTTCGCAATGGTGGCGATGAGCGCATATGGCTATCGAGTGCAGACTGGATGGATCGAAATTTTTTTCGACGTATCGAACTCTGCTTCCCGGTTGAGGACGCTAAGCTCAGGCGGAGAGTTATTGCTGAAGGCCTGAAGCCATATCTGACTGATAACCAGCAAGCGTGGGAAATGGACGCTGATGGTGGCTACACACGCAAACGTCCAGCGCGAGGGACCAAAGCAGTACGCCGAAATGCGCAAGAGCAACTACTCTCATTGCTGGCCGTGGATAGTTAGGACGATTTACAGCGGCATTCCATTATCTACGCATGCGCAGCGTTGATATTGTCAACGGCCAGTTGCAGGGCTGACCTTGGAGATTCACTGGGCAGATGGCTACCAGAGTTTCCACCAGGCTTGGGAGCTACTGGATGCCTTGCTGATCATGTTATTTTTCGGGAAGTTTTTCTCCAGGACGCGACGTGAGCTGTTCGCAAGTTCTGGCAGTCCCATCTGCTCGTAAGCCTGAATCGAAATGACTAACGCGTCTTCGTTTGCAGGCGCCTGGGGATAGCGCTGAAATACGTTTTGGGCACGATTCGCAGCTGCCAAATAGGCGCCGCGGCTCAAATAATAGCGCGCCACGGCAACATCGTGCTTGGCCAATGCATTCACCAGAAAACTCATTCGACTAAGTGAGTCATCGGTGTATTTGCTATCCGGAAACCGGGTGACTAACTCTTTGAACACCTCAAACGACTCTCGCAAAGCCTTCGGATCACGTTCCGCGGGATCCAGATTCAGTAGTTCGCCGAACAGCCCGAGATCTGGCTTGAAGTACGCCAATCCTTTTATGTAGAGTGCGTAGTCTGCGGCGACGTGGTTCGGATGAAGTTTCAGGAAACGATCTGCGGCCGAGACTGCCTGCGCGGTTTCGCCGTCTTTGTAATAGGCGTAAGCAATGTCAAGTTGCGACTGCTGCGCATAGCGACCGAAAGGGTACTTGGCTTCCAGCGCCTCGTAAGCTTTGACGGCACCACCATAGTTGCCAGAGTCCAGTTCTTCCCGGGCATTCTTGTAGAATTCTTCAACCGTCCAGTTTTTCTTCGGGTCCAGCCGGTCGCCGAAAAATCCACAGCCGGCGAGCAAGGTGCTCGCGAGCACTAGTGTGAGCGCAGCCAAAAAAGATCGTGTCATACTCTGAGGATGCCAGTCGAAATTGAAGAGGAGGATTATAGCCCATGCGACCTCCAATCCCCACCTGAGGCCAAAGCTGAAACCGTGACCCTGAAAGTGCCGGTCTCGCTGTCGGGCAGCCGGTTGGACCAGGTTTTGGTGGAAATGTTGCCGGAATTTTCGCGCAGTCGGCTTGCCGCCTTGGCCAAGGCGGGCAACGTTACTGTCGACGGCATCCTTGGGCTGCCAAAAACGAAGTTATTCGGTGGTGAAGAAATTCAGGCGACTCTCATGCCGCGTGAAGCAGAAATGGCGTTTCTGCCTGAGGACCTCCCGCTAAATGTGCTTTTTGAAGACGATGCCTTGCTGGTCATCGACAAACAAGCTGGATTGGTCGTGCACCCGGGAGCAGGTAACTGGAGCGGCACGTTGCTGAATGCCCTGTTGTTTCGCAATCCCACGGTAGCTGAATTGCCCCGGGCTGGAATCGTGCATCGCCTAGACAAGGAGACCAGCGGTGTGATGGTCGTGGCAAAGACAGAAGCTGCGCAGTTGTCATTGGTGAGGCAATTGCAGTCTCGAACAGTCAAGCGAATTTACGTGGCCCTGGTGCGCGGACATCCGCCGCAGGACGGCGTTGTTGAAAAACCGATTGGGCGACATCCACATCACCGCACAAAAATGGCGGTGGTCGGCGAGGACGAAGGACAGGGCGGCAAGATCGCCGTCACGCATTTTCGCCTGGTACAGCGGTTTCCACATCACAGCCTGCTTGAGTGCCAGCTCGAAACTGGTCGAACCCACCAGATCCGTGTGCATATGCAGTCAATTGGATTTCCGATCGAGGGAGATCAAGTCTACAGTCCGGGCGCTGTCGGTGTGAATGCTGCGACGCGCGACGTATTTCGCCGTTTTGGCCGCCAGGCATTGCATGCGAGAAAATTGACTTTCGATCATCCGGTTCATGGTGAAAGTGTGACATTTGAAGCACCGGTTCCTGCCGACATGCGCGAATTAATCGATGTCGTTGCCGCGCTCTGAATCGCCACAAAAAGCCGTTACTTGAAGCGATGGAAGTAATCGTCCCGGACTGGCCCGCCCCCTCGAATGTCAAAGCGCTGTTCACCACGCGGGCAGGCGGGGTCAGTAGCGGTGCATTTGGCAGTTTGAATCTCGGTGCGCACGTCGGTGATGTTGCGGTTGATGTCGAGGAAAATCGTCGTCGGCTGCGCGCGCTACTGCCGTCGTCACCCGTTTGGCTGAAACAGGTTCATGGGTCCGAGGTTATCGATGCGGCGCTATCTACATCGGATGGTCTATTGCCATCGTCGGCCGATGCATCATTCACGACACAATTTGACGTTCCTTGCACGGTACTGGTGGCAGATTGCCTGCCGGTCTTGTTTTGTGCGACTGACGGTTCAGGCGTTGCAGCCGCGCACGCGGGCTGGCGTGGTCTGCATCTCGGCATTCTGGAGTGCACGGTCGCCGCAATGAAACCCAAGGCTGGCAATATATTTGCTTGGATGGGGCCTGCCATCGGTCCGTCGGCGTTTGAGGTTGGTGAGGACGTGTTCAAGGCATTTACCGAGGTGACGCCGCAAGACGCGCACGCTTTCAAGCCGATTGCAGGCTCTACCCAGAAATACTTCGCCGACATCTACGAACTCGCCCGATTACGTTTGCGTCGCGCCGGTGTGGCCGAAATTTTCGGTGGACAATTTTGTACCGTAAGCGATGCAGACCGTTTTTTTTCCTATCGTCGTGATGGCAAGACCGGTCGCATGGGCGCAGTGATCTGGCTCGAATGATCCACCGACGTCGAGAGGGGTCTGCAGCACAATGCGTGATAAAATATTGCAATTGAGTTGCATATAATACGGGCGCATCGGGTCGCGATTGATCACCCTCGCCGCTTTTTGTTCTCCACCACAATATCGACTGCTGTTGATTCGCAGTCGCAGCGGCTAAACCCACATGACCCTCGTCTATATCATTGCGGCCTGCCTGGCTGGTAGTACGCTCTCGGCGTTGCTCGCGGCGCTAATAGCCTGGCGTGTCCAGCCAAGATTAATTCCCTTGTTTGTCAGCTATGCCGTCGGCGCGCTGCTTGGCGTGGTCTTTCTCGATCTTCTCCCACACATATTTGAACAGACCACACGCCATCATGCGGCCGCCGGTTGGTTGCTGGTCGGCATACTGGTTTTTTTTGTTCTTGAAAAGCTCGTGCTATGGCGCCACAACCACGATCATGCTGGTGCCGCGGAGGAAGCAATTGCACATTCGCACGTGCATTCACAAAATGGTCATGCAAACGCCTCCAATGAATCCGGTCGTACAACGTCAGCGTGGATGATCATCATTGGCGACGGCTTTCACAACTTTACCGACGGATTGGCCATCGCCGCGGCCTTCATGGCAGATGTGAGGATAGGGGTGGTAACTGCAGTGGCAATCATTGCTCATGAATTGCCGCAGGAGCTTGGTGATTTTCTGGTTTTGATTCACTCAGGGTTTACGCGGGGCAGGGCGTTGTTCTGGAATGTGATGTCCAGCTTCGCAACCTTGTTCGGCGCCTTGTTGGCCTATGTGATGCTTGTTTCGCTTGCAGAATATTCGATCATGTTCCTGTGTTTTGCCGCGTCAAGCATGATTTACGTGGCGATCGCAGATTTGATTCCAGGTTTGCATAAACGCTCCACACTTGCTGATACTGTCCAGCAGATCCTACTGATCGGCGCGGGTGTCGGTTCGATCTGGACGGTGCACCTCTTCCTCTGATATTGCCGCTGCCGGGGCAACCTTTATTTTGGCTGCGCGTCGGCGCTTCGACGCCGCCAGCCAAAGCAGTAACGCCGTTGGCCCGACACCATAAAAGACAAACGTGAGAACGCCTGCTGTGATATTTTTTTCAGTGATGGCCATCATCAAAATGACGTATAACCAGGCAATAACTACGATATGCATCTGCCGTTTTCCGTTCCTAATTTCCGCAATCGTAATCTATAAGTCGGCAAATCCGGCCTGTTCCTGAAACCTCGGTCCGGATGCGCGATAATTCTGGCACCGACATTGGTTCAATATTCACTGGACAGCGTAGCATGCCCCCATCCAATTTCACTCTTGATTCGCTGAACAAAAATCCAATCATGCAGGAGGCGCAGCATCTGCTGATGCATAGCTTAGGAAATGCACCACCGTCAAATGTTAACGAGGGGTATCGGGCATGGATGCAGGCGCTGACCCAGGAGCCCGCGAAGCTAGCTGCCCTGCAGCAGCGGTTTGTCGATGAGCAAAAGCGCTTGTTCGAATTTTTCACGCAGCCGCAAGGTCAGACAACCGCGATCGAACCGACACTAGCCAGCAGTCTTGACAAGCGTTTTGCCGGAGATGCATGGCAGTCCTCACCGCAATACCGGTATTTGGCTGAATCGTATCTTTCGACTTACCGACTATTTTTGGACAGCGTCGACAGCGTAGATGTTTCAAAAGACTCGCGGAAAAAGATGCGTTTTTTCATCAAGCAACATCTGGATGCGATTTCACCCGCCAACTTTCTGGCGACGAATCCAGAAGCACTTCAGGCGGCGATTGAATCGAAAGGCGAGACGCTAAAAGTTGGCTTGGACAACTTCAGGGAGGATATCGAGAAGGGTCATATCTCAATGACCGATGAAGGCGCTTTCAAGGTCGGCGAAAATCTCGCGGTGACGCCGGGGAGCGTGGTCTTTGAGAATGAAATTTTCCAGTTGCTGCAATATGCACCGCTCACCAAAACAGTACATGTCCGCCCGCTTTTGATCGTGCCGCCTTGCATCAACAAGTACTACATACTCGATTTGCGTCCCGACAATTCGTTGGTGCGCTATGCAGTCGAACAGGGGTTTACGGTCTTCATTGTTTCCTGGCGCAACGTAAAAGAAGCTCAAGGAAATTTGACGTGGGATGATTATATTTCCGGCGGCGTAATCAAAGCGATCGACTGCGTTCGCATCATTACCAATGTTGACAAGATCAATGCCGTTGGATTTTGCGTCGGTGGCACCCTGCTGGGCAGCGCGATTGCTGTGCTTCGGCGCATGGGGCATGAAGTCATCGAAAGCGTTACCTTTCTCACAACTTTTTTGGATTTTTCCGATACCGGAGAAGTTACTGCCTATATCAACGAGGAATTCATCGACAAATGCGATGCGGAAGTCGGAAATGGGGGCATCGTTGACGGTGGTGATCTGGCCTACGCGTTTACCTCGTTGCGCGCCAATGAATTGATCTGGAACTACGTGGTCGGCAACTATTTGAAAGGCACCAAACCGCCGGCGTTTGACTTGCTTTACTGGAATTCGGACAGTACCAATCTGCCTGGCCCTTGGTATGTTTATTACTTGCGAAACATGTACGTGAAAAACAATCTGGCGCGCGCCGACAAGCTCAAGATGTGCGGCGTGCCAGTAGACCTGTCGTACATAAATATGCCGACGTTTGTATTCGGGGCGAAGGAAGACCACATTGTGCCATGGGGTACCGTATACAAAAGTGCATTGCTGCTTGCCGGAAAAACTGAATTTGTACTTGGGGCTGCGGGACATGTTGCTGGTGTGGTGAATCCCGCGTCGAAAAACAAGCGTAGCCATCGCATCGGTCCCGCTCCCAATATCCCCCAACAGGAATGGCTGGACGCTTCGCAAGAAGTTCAAGGTAGTTGGTGGCCGCGATGGGCTGAGTGGCAGAAGCAATTTGGGGGCAGAATTATTCCCGCGCGCGATACCCTCGGCAGCCTCGACTTCAAAATAATCGAGCCCGCACCTGGCCGCTACGTGCAAGAGAAAATCTAGTGAGCGACGGATTACACTGCACTTGCAACTCTGATTTGCGGCGTTATTTTTGCGCGTGCTGCTGAGATTGAGTGGAAATCGGACGGGCTATGAGGCGTCGGCTCGGTCATTGCTGCATTGCGGGCAATGTTTGTTTTCAAAGGTGGTTGGCTGAGTGTATTATTTTCACGGGTAGACTTGATTGCGGCGATTGTGGCCTATCGCGGGACTGCCGAAATAAGAAGATAGTCAATAAAACATAATTGGAGAGAGACATGCCAGCAACACAACGAATTGCCATAGTGACAGGTGGAATGGGCGGGTTGGGGGAAGCGATCTGCATGAAGCTTGCACGCATGGGGATCAAAGTGGTCGTGACATATTCGCCGTCAAACACAAAATCAACATTCTGGCTCAAAGAGATGGAGGCGCGTGACTACCATTTTCACGCCTTCGCAGTTGACGTAGCGGATTTCGATTCCTGTGCTGTCGCGGTCGCAAAGATCCAGAAGGAAATTGGGCCGATCGATATTCTGATCAACAACGCTGGCATAACCCGAGACACAACGTTCAAGAAGATGTCAAAAATCGACTGGGCGTCCGTGATCAGCACCAATCTGGATAGCGTTTTCAATATGTGCAAACCGATTGTCGATGGCATGGTCGAGCGCGGCTGGGGCAGAGTTATCAATGTGTCGTCGGTAAACGGACAAAAAGGCGCGTTCGGTCAAACTAACTATTCAGCCGCCAAGGCCGGTATGCATGGCTTCACCAAAGCTCTTGCGCTGGAGGTTGCCAGGAAAGGTGTGACGGTCAATACCATTTCACCTGGCTACATCGGCACAGCAATGGTCACGGCGATTCCTGAGGAAGTGCTCAACTCCAAGATCCTGCCGCAGATTCCCATTGGCAGACTTGGCAAGCCCGAGGAAGTGGCTGGGTTGTGTGCCTACCTGGCCTCGGACGAGGCGGCTTTCGTGACCGGTGCCAATATCGCCATCAACGGCGGCCAACACATGTTTTAGTTTTGTACTATTGCCACGAAAAAAAGGGCGCCGCGGCGCCCTTTTTTTGAGTACTCGTCAAACATCAGCGCTTGAAGCTGCCACCCGCCCCGACCACCGTGAGTTCCACAAAACTGGAACCGTTGTGGTTGTCTGCGCTGAATTTCGCGCGAAATCCCCGCAAATCGACAGTACCTATTTTATCCATTGCCGTCATAAATGATTCCCGCGTCAGTGCTTTGCCCGCCTTTTTCAGGCCTTCAACAAAAATACTGGCAGCGATGTAACCCTCAAGGGATGCGAAGCTTGCCTTGGTCGGTCCACCAATGCGCTTCAGGTATTCACGACCCAGCGGTTCGCTGTCGGAAAAAGGCAAGGGAACGACCTGAGATATTTCTACGCCGCGTCCCTCATTGCCAAGTTGCGCGGCAACCGTCAATGCACCAACTGAACTGAGCAAACAGAATTGCGCGTTCGAGCCCAGTTTTTTCATTTCTTTGATGAAGGCAACGGCGCTATTGGCACCCGTACTGATGATGACCGCCTGAGCGCCAGACTTGGCAATCGTTTGCGCAGAAGATGCCACGTTGGTCGAGTTCCGATCTGTGCTGCCGAAAATCAGAATGTTCGATTTGCGCGCGCGCAGCGCATTTTCCAACCCAGCCAATCCAGCACGCCCATAGGCATCGTTTTGATAGAAGATCGCGATCTTGGTCAAACCGCGTCGGATTAGCTGCTCGACAATTTTTTCCGTTTCTTCGGAATAGCTTGCACGAGTATTGTAGATATACCGGCTGAGCGGCTCACGCGTGGCCGCATCGCCGCTGGCGGGGGCAAAAAACGGCACTTTGTTTTTCTCTACGAGAGGCAGCATCGGGTTAATTGCATAAGTACCCGTATAGCCAAACAAAGCGAAGACATTGTCCTCGTTGAGCAGTTTCAGGGTATTGGCTTTGGTGCGCTCAGGAATTCCAGCGTCGTCCAGCGAAATCAGCTTGATCTTGCGGCCATTTACACCGCCACCCTCGTTGACGGCATTGAAAAGCGCCTCTGCGCCGGCTTTTACTTCCCGGCCGAGTTCCTCTGCCGGTCCAGTCAGTGATGCCGATTGTCCCAGGACAATGGTGTCTGGCGTGACGCCTTGTGCATTGGCGCGGTTGGCTAGCACAGCAATGCTGGCGCACAGTACAAGAGCCGATGCATAAAACAGTACACCGGTCAGACGGCGGCGTGTCGGATAAGCCATTAATTTCCCCCTTGAATATTTGGCCGGACAGTTTCTAAGCTAAGGCGCGGCAAGCGCGCATTGTAAGGCCAATATTGGGTCAACGGATTGTTGATTGGGGCTCGCGGCTTCAGTTACTCTGCATCTCAGTGTCTAAATGTGCCACCACGAGAAATAATCGTCAGATCGACAAAGCTGGATCCGTTGTGATTGGCCGGCGAGTAGCTGACAGTGAAGCCCCCCAAGTCCACTTTGCCCATGGCTGCCAGGCCATCAATCAGCGATTCACGTGTCGGATTTTTGCCTGCGCGTTTTAATCCCTCCACCAGGACTTTGGCAGCGATAAAGCCTTCCAGTGACGTAAACGAGACCTTGTCAGACGCACCGATACTGCGTTGATAGTCGCGCACGATTGGATTCACATCCGACCATGGAAACGGCACGACTTGGGAAATTTGTATGCCTATCCCTTCACCGGCCAACTCATCGGAAAGGGCTCGTGAGCCGACGAAGCTCACGTTCCAAAACTGTTGAAAGCCCCCCGCCAGTTTCATTGCCTTGATAAATGCGGCACAACTTTTGTAAGCGCTGATCATCACGATTGCACTGGTGCCAGATTTCGCCAACTTCGCGACTGCAGCTGAGACATCCGTAGTATTGCGTTCCACCGTTGCTGTATCGGTGACTTCGAGCTTGCGCTTTTTCATGGCGCGTTCGACCCCGGAAAGTCCGGCTTTGCCATAGGCGTCGTTTTGGTAAAACACGGCGATCTTGGTGATGCCCTGCTGCACCAGATGTGCAACGATTTGCTCCGTCTCGTCGAAGTAGCTTGCGCGCACATTAAAAACATAGCGGTTGAACGGTTCGCGCAAACTCTGTGCGCCGGTGAAGGCGCCAACGAAGGGCACCTTTGCGGCAGTAAAAATGGGAAGTGCTGCATTTGACGTCGGCGTACCAACGTAGCCAAATAGCGCCAGTACCTTTTCGCCTTCAATCAATTTTTTCGTGTTGGCAGCTGCTTTTTCCGGCTCATACCCGTCGTCGACGGATATCAATTTTATCTTGCGGCCATTGATGCCACCGCTTTTATTGACAACATCAAAGTACGCTTCCGCACCGGCTTTCATTTCCTTGCCGAGTTTTTCGGCGGGACCGGAAAGTGCGGCCGATTGACCAATCAATATGGTGTCGGCCGATACACCCTGCGCCAACAACGTTCCGGAAAACGACCACACGGTGAACAACGCGACCCAGCCAGCAACGCGGAAATTCGCAATCATTTTGTTCTCCTCGGGATTTAACAAACTATTGCTCGTGCGGAAATTGTACTCCGTCAAGCAAAACCGGGGCGCGAAGGTGGAAATGGGTGTCGCACGTGTCTACTCAACCCGCGAAGAAATCCTTCACTTTGTCCATGAAGCTTTTCGCACGCGGATTGTGCTTGTCGCCATCCGCCTTGTTAATCTCCTCCAACTCTCGCAAGAGTTCCTTTTGGCGATCCGTGAGGCGAACCGGGGTCTCGACCACGACGTGGCACATCAAGTCACCCGCCGAGGTCTGCCTGACTGGACGGATACCCTTGCCGCGCAGTCGGAATACCTG
>JBDTPE010000005.1:0-20464 GCA_039932875.1 Betaproteobacteria bacterium
CGGCCTGAAAATCGTCGGCCAACTTGTCGAGGATGCGTTTGTTGTTGACCGGGTGAATATCACAGGCGACGATTTGCGCAATACTTCTTGCGAATGCACGCTCCTTGATATCGGCGGGTACAAGCCGCGGCGTCGGATGGGTTTCATCGAGGTACTCGATGATCGCCATCGACTGCGAGAGTTCGAAACCATCGTCGTCGATCAGGTAGGGCAATAAGCCCTGTGGATTGACGGCGAGGTATTCAGGCGCACGATGCGCGTTGTTGGCCAGATGAACGTAGCGGCGCTCGGGAGAGATGCCCTTCAGGTTTAGCGCGATACGCAGGCGAAACGCAGCTGATGAACGGAAGTAGTCATATACGATCATGGTTGAAATGTCCGGTGTTTATAATGGGTTGATGCTAACAAAAGATGAAGCTCCCGGTGTTGAACAAGCCGGCGTCCCACTAAATCGCGAAACACTCGCCAGTTGTCTTGCGCAGCCACATGGCGTCGGTCAGAACAGTGACGCAGGCTTTTCGGATGATGGTGAAACCGATGCGCTGCTCAATCAAAGCGCACCACAAAAATCGCTAAGGACAGCGGCGGTACTGATTCTGGTGATTGCTCGTTCGGATGGACCGACGGTGCTTTTTACTCAGCGTACCGCACATCTCACTGATCACGCTGGCCAGATCAGTTTTCCCGGCGGACGGGTTGAGGCGCATGACTGCTCCGTAGAACAGACCGCTTTGCGCGAAACCCGCGAAGAAACCGGCCTCGACGTAAATCGCATCAACTTGCTCGGCAGCATCCCGCGCTACACGACTGGTACGGGGTTTCTTATCACGCCGGTAGTGGGCTGGCTTGAGCCTCCCATTGACTATCGGCCGGACCCAACAGAAGTCGAAGAGTGTTTTGAAGTGCCGCTGGACTTCCTGATTCAACCCGGCAACCATCGGCTCGAGTCGGCCATGTACAAAGGCCGCATGCGCCAGTACTACGCAATTCCATTTGGTAGACGCTATATCTGGGGCGCCACCGCCGGCATGCTGGTGACTTTTGCGCGGGTGTTATCGAGTGCACGCGGCGTGATATTTCTGCCGCCGGTTAAAATACCCTCCGATTCAGGCTGATGCCTGACCTTAGCTGATCACCCCAACAACTTGAAAGGCAGTCTATGAATACCACTCCAAGCGGCTTGAAGTTTGAAGATACCGTGGAAGGCACCGGCGCAGAAGCCAAGCGCGGAAATCAGGTCTCCGTACATTACACCGGCTGGCTCTACACCGATGGTGTGGCTGGCGCCAAGTTTGATTCCAGCAAGGATCGCGGCCAGCCGTTTCAGTTTTCCCTGGGTGGCGGACAAGTTATTCGCGGCTGGGACGAGGGCGTTGCCGGCATGAAGATTGGCGGCACCCGGCGACTGGTCATTCCAGCAGAACTCGGTTACGGTGCACGTGGGGCAGGCGGGGTTATTCCGCCGAATGCCACGCTTTTGTTCGAAGTGGATTTGCTCGGCGTTTAGATACCAGTTTAATGGCGGTGGACGGCAGCATACTAGAGCTTATGCGCGCCCACCATCAAGCGTTGGTATTGGTTGTATTTTTCGTCGATGGCGCCGTCATCACCCGGTGACCGGGTGACCGTAATCCACACTTCAGTGGGGAAAGTAGCGGCCAGTTCGGCTGTGTAGTTGATCTCCTCCTCGGCGACGCCTCGCGCCGTTTCAAAATTTGGCGCTTTCCAGTCAAACAGTAAATGTTGCGCCATTTGATCTTTGAAAATTTCGAGGTCGGCGTCTTCGACGTCAACCACTTCGGCAAGTGTGCAGCGTGCGCGACGCGTCAGCGACATGAACGAGCTGTCGCAATAGCAGCGGGGCTCGCAGCGATAACCTTCGCCGAGATTGCAAACCGCAAATCCGCCCGATGTGACCCATTCATCTTCGTCGCAAGCACCGCCTTGCTGGTACAGCTCTGCGTCGGAGTTATCCAGTCGTACTGCTTTCAGGAATTTCTTCATGGAGAAATTTGAGGGATTCTTGGACGTCTAACGGAAACGTACTTTGAGTTTTTCCATTGTCTCCAGTAGCTTTGCCCGGATTCCAGGTTCAAAAGCGGAGTGGCCTGCGTCGTTCACGATGTGATAATCAGCTTCAGGAAAAGCGCGGGCGAGTTCATCGGCCGAGATGATCGGGCACACGGCGTCGTAGCGACCCTGCACGATGGTTGTCGGGATGTGACGTATCTTGCCGACGTTGTCGAGCAGGAAGTTGGCGGGCAGGAAGATGTCATTGACAAAGTAGTGGGCTTCAATGCGTGAGAGGCCTAGCGACATCCGGTCCGAGCCAAAATTGGCGACTAGCGCATCGTTTGGTAGCAAGGTCGAGCAGGAACCCTCATACATGCTCCAGATACGGGCAGCCGGCATATGTATCGCCTTATCAGGGTTCGTCAATAGTGCGTAGTAAGCCTTGAGAATGTCGCCTGGTTCTGTGCTGGTTTCACGCACATGTTTGTTATCAGTCAAATGCCCGACAAATTTGCGCCATGCTTCCGGAAAAATATGCCGCAGACCCGAAAGGAACCAGTCGATCTCGTCTTTTCGGCAAAGGAAAATGCCGCGCAAAACAAGCGACATGGTCCGCTGGGGATAGTGTTCGGCGTAAGCGAGCGCCAACGTCGAACCCCAGGAGCCACCAAATACCAGCCAGCGCTCGATGCCCAAATGCTTACGCAAGGTCTCCATATCTTCAATTAGGTGCGGGGTGGTGTTGTCCCGCAACTCGCCAAGCGGTACGGAGCGCCCGGCACCACGTTGATCGAAAATGACAATTCGATAAAACGCGGGATCAAAAAACTGGCGATGTGCCGGTGACGCGCCCGAGCCCGGACCTCCGTGCAAAAAGACGACGGGGACACCAGCGGGATTTCCCGATTCCTCGAAATACATGGTGTGGATCGCGTCGAGCGCTAGGGTGCCGGTCTGGAATGGCTCGATTGGTGGGTAAAAACCAGTGTTACTGACAGTTTCAGAGTGTCGTACGGGCGCTGAATTCATGCAAAGTCAATCGTTAAGTTGTTGAAACTAAAGAAAGTATATTTTTTCGCTTTGGCCTACGATGGTATCAGAAATCGTTACTTCTCGTGTCCTCGGTAAGCGCCTACATTGAAACTTGTTGCAGTGCAGTAGAATGATAGCGGGGTCGCAAATATAGGCGCAAAGACGCCATCGACGACGCAGCTTTCATTGATCCGAGTCGCTTTTGGAGAATAAATATGCTGTACCAGGTGCACGATTTACAACGTGCCGTACTTGCGCCATGGCGCTGGTGGGCGCAAGCGAACGCCGTTGCTTTTGGCAATCCGTTTTCGCTGGTGTCTTATGCGCCGCAGGCAAACAAGATGGCCGCCAGCTTTGAGCTGATGCTCAGGCTCAGTAAAAATTACACGCGCCCTGCATTCGATATTCCTCACGTTGACGTAAACGGTCGAACGGTCGAAGTCACAGAGGAAGTGATTCTGGACAAGCCGTTTTGCCGGTTGCTACACTTTAAGAAAGCTAGGGCTACGCTGGGTGAACCAAAGGTCCTGATATTCGCGCCGCTGTCAGGTCACTTCGCGACCCTGTTGCGGGATACTGTTCGAACCATGCTGCCGCACCATGACGTAACGATCACTGATTGGAAAGACGCTCGCGAAGTTTCGCTCGCTGAAGGCCCGTTTCATTTTGACGACTATGTCGCTTATGTGCAGGAGTTCATCCGCTTCATGCAGGGCTCGCACCATTCGAAGATACATGTAGTTTCGGTATGTCAGCCTACAGTGCCAGTGCTGACGGCAATCGCGCTGATGGCGTCGCACGATGAGGCATTGCCAGATAGCATGACCATGATGGGTGGACCGATTGACACCAGCAAGAATCCAACCTCGGTAAATGATTTTGCCATGCGCCGGCCACTGTCCTGGTTTGAGCAAAACGTGATTGAGCGTGTACCAGTGAAATATCCCGGTGCTATGCGCCGCGTGTATCCCGGGTTCTTGCAGCACACCGGGTTTATCGCCATGAATCCGGATCGTCACCGGGATTCTCATATCGATTACTACAAACACTTGGTCGCAGGTGACGGTGAAAGCGCTGAAGCACACCGCAAGTTTTATGACGAATACAACGCGGTCATGGATCTGCCCGCAGAATATTATCTGGACACGATTGTGCGCGTGTTCCACGACCAGAGTCTGGCGCGGGGAACGCTGGAGGTTGCGGGTGAGCTAGTTAATCCGGCCGCAATAAAGAAATCTTCGTTGTTCACGATTGAAGGCGAACTCGATGACATCTCGGGTTGCGGCCAAACGCAGGCCGCCCATACCTTGTGCACCGGTTTGCCCGCTGCCAAGCGTGAGCACTATACAGCACCAGCGGTCGGACACTATGGTATTTTCAGTGGGCGCAAGTATCGCGAAATGGTTTACCCAAAGGTTCGCAAATTCATCGCCAAGCACAACTGAATGCAAGCATGACGACTCCTTCAGGCTCACCGATTCCAGACTACTTTGCATTGTTTCAATCGATGCTTAATCCTGCGGGCGTCAATCCTGGGGCAGCGGCCCCATCAATGTTTGCAATGCTGGATCCGAAGGAGGTCGAGCGCAAGATTAGCGAGCTGGAAACCGTTCTCACCTGGCTGAAGGGCACTGTCGGGATGGTGGAGCTGTCATTGCAAACGCTCAAATACCAACAGTCTGTGTTGGCGTCCATGGGTGAGGCGAGCAAAAAGGCACAGTCGGGAAGTACTGGCGGCGGCGCGGACCTGGAGTCACTGGCACTTGGCAGTGCTGCAATGAATCCTGCAATGTGGGCGTGGAACATGATGCAGCAGGCCTCTCCCGAGGCATCAAAAGCTGAAGTGCCACCAAAAAAGAAACCGCCAACGCGGAAGCCTCGCTAACGGCGGTACCTGATTGCTGGTGTTAGGCGCTATCTGCGCTCAAGAACCACGAAGTCCATTGCGTATGCGTTTTTTGCGTCGGTCTCGACGCGCTGACGAGCCGTCTCAAGCCAGTTGCTCGTGTCAATAGCTGGAAACAGGGTTTCACCATCTGGCGAGACGTCAACTTCAGTGATGTAGAGCCGATCAGCTTGTGGCAGCGCATCTGCATAGAGAGATGCGCCACCGATGACAAAAACTTCCTCGCTACCCTTGCAACTGCCAATAGCATCATCCAATGAGTGCATCAAGTCGCCGCCATTGACGTGAAAATCCCGGTTACGGCTGACAACGATATTGCGGCGGCCTGGCAAAGCTTTGCCAATCGATTCAAACGTTTTGCGTCCCATAATAACGGGATGCCCTAACGTGATTCGCTTGAAATAGGCGAAATCTGCAGGAAGGTGCCAGGGCATTTGGTTGTTGCTGCCGATTACCCGGTTCTTAGCCATCGCAACGATGAGCGAAATGCGCGACTTGGTTGGCTTGGTCATCACGAGTTTCAAACCGAAATCGGCGCTTTGATCGCAGGGAGGGGGTCGTAGTTTTCGAGGGTGAAGTCTTCAAACTTGAATGCGAACAAGTCCGTGATGGACGGGTTCAACTGCATGGTGGGCGCATCACGCGCCTGGCGCGACAACTGCTCTTCTGCCTGTTCCAGATGGTTCAGGTAGAGGTGGGCATCCCCCAGCGTATGGACAAAGTCACCGGGCTTTAGGCCGCAGACCTGCGCCACCATCATCGTCAGTAGGGCATAGGACGCGATATTGAATGGCACGCCAAGGAAGATATCTGCACTGCGCTGATAGAGCTGACAAGACAGCTTGCCGTCAGCAACATAAAACTGAAACAGCGCATGACACGGCGCTAATGCCATCTTGGGGATATCGGCTACATTCCAGGCAGAGACAATCATTCGCCTTGAATCAGGGTTGTTGCGGATTTGAAGCAGCACCTCACGTATCTGGTCAATATGTGTGCCATTCGGCGTCGGCCAGCTTCGCCATTGGTAACCGTAGACTGGGCCGAGATCCCCTTGCGCATCCGCCCATTCGTCCCAAATCGATACCCCATTGGCTTTAAGGTAAGCGGTATTGGTCGAGCCCTGCAAGAACCACAAAAGTTCATGGATTATTGAACGCAGATGTAGCTTCTTGGTGGTGAGGATGGGAAATCCGACGCCTAAATCAAACCGCATTTGGTAGCCAAAGACCGAGCGCGTGCCGGTACCGGTTCGATCCGTCTTTTCAACACCATGGCTCAAGACATGCCGCATCAATTGCAGATAAACAGCATCGGTCGGATTGATCATTTCAGTTGTGCTTGAGTTTCGAGATTGCGTGCATTTTACCCGCCGAATGACGTCATTCGCCGCCTCTAGAAACGCCTCCCATGCGTGGGTCACTTGTCTTGCGGTTCGTGTCTTCGAGCAGCGACATGTCGCGCTTGGTGCTGGTGATCAGCGTCACACGTTCCGCAGGTACTGGAAACGACAGGCGAAATTGGTGGCTTGCGATCAGTCCATCGGCATCGCCATTGCAGGCGTCGAAATACTGCATCGAGCTAATCCAGGTTTGGGTGGCAGTAGCCCCGAGCCTCCAGGAGTCCGACAGGCTACGACCACCAATTGGAACCCTAAACGCTCTAGCGCGCGAAAATCGTCCAGAGATTGGCGAGATCCTGGGTGCCGTCGTTTCCTTGTACCGTCTTGAGAACCTGCACACCCTTGGCCTTTTGGCCAGATTGAATCAACGCGGTACCGAGTCGCAGTTTTGCGTCGTCAGGTCGCTTTAAATCACCTTTCTTGATGGCAGCTTCCATCATCGTGATTCCCTTTGCGGCTTGTCCCGACGTGAACAAGTTGTAACCAAGACTAAACAGCGCATCGCCATCTTTGGAGGCGTTTGCCGCTGCAACTTCGGCGCCACCAGAAATCGTTTTCTGGTTTTCGGCGACGCGTTTTTCAACGAGGTCGCGCAAACGCTTTTGACGATCCACGTCGTCACCTTTGCCGAGCGCGCCATTGGCATAGCCTTCATCGACCACCTTCTTGGCCTCGCCAGGGTAACCAGCCTGCAAGGCTAGTTGAGGCATCAGCATGTAGTCGTCTTTTGAACTCAAATTGCCTGTTACGAGCTGTAGGCGATAAACGTCAATCGCCAGCCGATCCGAAAAGCCCGGCTTTCTCTGCAGACGGGAAATGACATCTACCCAAAGGCTCTTCTTTGGATAATAGTTCAACAGTTTTTCGATGGTCGAAATGTATCCAGCGCTATTCTTCTGCCGCAAATAACTGTTAGCCAGCAACTGCAGCTTCTCTTCTGACGGTGTGCGACCGGCCTTTTCGTCGACCTGAATATCTGCAAGTGATTCCTTCGCAGAGTTCGCGTAGTCGCCAGCCTGGAAATACGACTGAATTAGTAAAGTGCGAATCTGCGGGTTGCTGCCGCCCTCGCGAAGATAACGCGTAGCCCATTTGTTTGTTGCCGCGTAGTCTTTGGCGTAATAGTGTGCTCCCACCAGCGCCTCAATGATCTTGATCTGTGTTGCAGCAGGGGCTCTGCCGGATGCAATGACCGCCTCAAAGGACTTGATCATTGTGTCGTTATCGCGTGCGCCAGATGCCGCGCTTCCGCGCGTACTTTCAATTAGATATATTTCGTTGGGCGACTTACCCGATACAGCATCGACCTCATGTATCTTGGTGAGCGCTTCCTTGAACTTGTTCGCCTTCATCAAGGCTGCTGCAGCTTGTAGCGGTTTGCCAATTTCCGGCCGAACTGCGTCTTGAGCATGTGCTGCAGTCAGCGCGAATGTACCGACGATTACCGAAAGCGCGACTTGCGCGAATGTGTCGCGCAGTAAACCAGTTTTAGCCATGGGAATAGTTCTCCGTAAAATACAAAAACGCGGCATAGCCGCGTTTTGTTGACTGAAAAATTACTTGACGAATTGTTCGTTGCCGACAATTCCCATTTTGGTTACGCCTAGTCGCTGCGCTGCTGCCATCACCTTCGCGACCGACTTATAGAGCACCAGCTTATTCGGACGCAAGTGCACTTCCGGTTGGGTCGGTTGCGCTGCCGCACCAGACAGGCGTGTTTCAAGCTCTTCCTGTGTCGGTATGATTACGCCATTCCAGAGCACGGTACCATCAAAATCCACATCGATCTGAACAACTTCCGGTGGCGTCGGCGGCGGCGGTGGATTGCCGACCGGCATATTGAGTTTTACTGCGTGTGTCTGAATCGGAATGGTAATGATCAACATGATAATCAGCACTAACATCACATCGATGAGTGGTGTGGTGTTGATTTCCATCATGACTTCCGGCTCGCTCGAACCCCCGCTTGATCCTACATTCATGCCCATACGATATTCCTTCTAGTTCAGCGGAGGTGGCTCGGTGATAAAGCCGATTTTGAGGATACTGGCCCGCTGCATGGTGTAGACCACTTTACCGACTGACTCATAGCGTGCATTTTGGTCGCCACGAATGTGTACTTCCGGTTGCGGAACTTTGACCGCTTCCACTTTGAGCTTTTCAAACAGCTCGTCAGTATCAGCCAACAACTGTTGTTTCCAGTAAATATCGCCTTCCTTGGTGACGGATATAACGATATTTTCTGGCTTGGTCTGCGTAACAATATTTCGCTCGGCAGGCAACACCACGGGCACATTTTGCACAATCGCTGGAATCGTGATCAAGAAAATAATCAGCAAAACCAACATTACATCTACAAGTGGAGTGGTGTTAATGGTGGAGATAACTTCGTCTTCGCCACTGCCCTCTGAACCTATATTCATTCCCATACTGGGCTCCTGATACGTCGATGAGTCTGCAAGGGGCCGCTGAAATTACTTCTTCTTGCCAGTGGCGCTCAACAGTACTGAGTGCAGGTCGGCGCTGAATGCGCGAATGCGCTCCATCACTACCTTGTTGCGACGCACTAGCCAGTTATAAGCCAACACGGCCGGCACAGCCACTGCCAAGCCAATTGCCGTCATGATCAGCGCCTCGCCCACGGGACCGGCAACTTTGTCGATCGATGCCTGACCAGCGATACCGATGGCCGTCAGCGCATGATAAATACCCCACACCGTACCAAACAGTCCCACGAACGGCGCTGTCGAGCCGACGGTCGCAAGGAACGCTAGTCCGTCTTGCGTCCGGTTCTGCACGTTCTCGGAAGCACGCTGAATTGACATCGTGACCCAGTCATTAAGATCCACATCACCCATCAAACCAGAGTGGTGACTTGTCGCTTTAACACCGCTCTCGGCGATGAACTTGAAAGCGCTACCTTCTTTCAAACCCTCGATGCCCTGCTGGAGCGAACCTGCTGCCCAAAAAGCTTCACCTACTTCGTTAGACTCTCTCATCAAGCGGAACTGTTCGAACAGTTTGACGATCAGAATGTACCAAGTGCCCATTGACATGATGACGAGAATAGCAAGCGTACCTTTCGTCACGAAGTCGCCGTGATCCAACATTGCTTTGATGCCGTACGGATTTTCAACGGTTTCTTTTGACTCGACTGGTGCAGCCGGCTTGGGAGCGTCAGCTTTTGGGGCGTCAACTTTAGGTGCGTCAGCAGCGGGTGCTTGAGCGGATGCCGATGCGGGTTGAAGTGCAACGACTGCAGTGACCAGTGGTGCGCAAAAAACCACAGCTGCAATAAGAAGCGCAGGAATGCGATTAACAAATGACATGTTTCCTCCAAAAATAAAATGACAAACTAAAATTTGCGCTGTGGCCCAAACCTTTGCGCCACAACAAACCAAACAATAGGAATAATCCCGAACTAGTCGACCAACTTGAACGAATAAGGTACCTGAACTCGAACGTCTCTGCCTTGCCCGTTACATTTGAATTGCTTGGAAGCGCTGATGGACACACTGTTGAACGCCCGATTGGTAGATGATTTCACCTCAACGTCCTTGACCTCGCCATTCGCTGCGATAGTCATTTCAATCAGAACTTCGCCTTGCAAGCCGTCTTTGCGCGCCTGCACGGGATACTTGATGTTTGTTCGGATTTCCTGGGAATTGGGGCAGGCCACACCTACGCTAGGCGGCGCTACCGCCACCGGCGCTGGCGGCGCTGGCGGCGCGTACACAGGGGGCGCAACTGAAGTCTTCGTCGAGATCACTGGGGGCGCAATCGGCGTTTGTACCATCACTTCCGGCGGCGGTACAAATGTCGGCAGCATCTGCACCATTTTTGGCGGTGGCGGCGGCGGTGTATCCGGCGGCGGCGGCTTCTTGACCTCTTCGATAATCTTTGTTTCGAGAGGTTGTTTGATCACGTTCATGACCTTGGTGGCCAGCCCGTTCATCAGTGCGTAACCAAGTGCGACATGCAAAATGATCACAACGACTATCCCGGTGAGATGCTTGCCTGGTGATCGCTGTTCTTGTGCGTAATCCATGAAATATCCTTTTGTAGCCGCCAATTTTACAGGCGCGCGTCATGGCTTTGAAATAAAGACGGGGATTCTAACTGTTTCTTGGCGAGAACGCACCAATTCCGAACACCGGTACCGCGAACCAATTTGTCGATCCACGGCGAGCCTCGGATTACCACGGCTAACTTGAAAAACGTGTTGCTTTGAGCTCCGTATCCCAGCATGTAAAATTCTATACGCTGTGCAAGCTCAAGATCATAACTGCTACATGTTCACACCCCAAAAGCGCGAATTCACCCAAATGCACTGCTTGCAAGCTTACCAACTTTATTGAACCTTTGCGTCTTGGTAATTTGCAACGCTGCATAGGTTTGGCACTCATCACTTCAAGAAAGCAATTTAGCTACTGCTTATGCGGAACCCACCCATCAATGCGCGTGCCCTTGGGAAGTCCGGCATGGAGGCTCTGCGCAGAGGTGATGCGCACGCGGCGCGAGTGGCCTTTGAGGAGATACTCGCTGCGGGGCAGGCAGATGCTTCAATTTTCCTGGCACTCGCTTACGCATGCCGCAACCTGAAAGATGCCGATGCCGCGATGCACGCGACCGACAACGTACTCGGTCTTGAGGCGCAGAATTTGCGGGCGCTCATTCTTAAAGCTGATCTACTGGACGCGGCTGGCGACGCACGTGGCGCATCTGCGTACTATCGCGAGGTCACAAAAGTCGCACCACCAGACAGTACGCTTTCAGCTGAGCTCCGTGAACAAGTGGCACACGCGAAATTAATGTGCGAGCAATACGCTGTGCAGTTTGAAAAATTTTTGCGGGATAGATTGGCTGAAAGCGGGCTTGACGAAAGTAGTTCGAGTCAACGATTCAGACAGTCGCTGGACATTTTGACTGGCAAGAAGGCACGTTACTTTCAGGAGCCACGTTATTATTTTTTTCCAGAACTGCCGCAGATTCAGTTTTTCGATCGCAATGATTTTCCCTGGCTTGATGCCGTTGAGGAGCAGACTTCGGCCATTCGCGCCGAACTCCTCGAAGTGCTGAGAAATGACGCCGCATTTGAGCCATACGTAAAAGGCGATTCCGCGAGACCAACCCGCAACAAGGGCGGCATGCTAAACAACCCTGACTGGAGCGCGTTTTATCTTTGGAAGAACGGTAAGGAGATTTCTGAAAATGTCGCGCGGTGCCCAAATACGATGAAGGCGTTGGCGGGAGTGCCCCTCGCAAGGATGAACAACCGCTCACCATCCATCCTTTTTTCACTTTTGCGGCCAGGCGCTAGAATTCCACCGCACAATGGCTTCGTCAATTCGCGCCTCATCTGCCATCTGCCACTAGTCGTCCCGCGAGGTTGTTCCTTTCGAGTTGGTAACGAGGTGCGCGAGTGGGTCGAAGGCAAGGCTTGGGTGTTCGACGATACCATTGAGCACGAAGCCTGGAACGATAGCCGCGAAACAAGGGTGATTTTATTGTTTGAAGTTTGGCGCCCCGAGTTGACTAGCGAAGAGCGCGACTTGGTCACCGCGATGTTTGACGCAATCGATACGCACTCTGGCACAAAGCAAATCTGGGAAATCTAACAACGGTATCTGAGAGTCGCGTAAGTTGCGCTGGCGCCGGCAACGATTTTATAAGCAAACAAAATAGAAATCTACAGACGGATCATCGTCGGAAAGTAACCATGCAAGAAAATCAAACCGCCATTCGCGAAATGAAGGCGCTCGAAGAACAAGCGGCCAGAGCGCTGCAGACTGGTCGTGAACACGAGGCACTTGGCATTTGGAGTCGTATCCTGACAATCGATCCGAATCACGCGCGAACGTTGACCTCGATCGGGCAGCACGCGTTTCGCCAAGGCAACCTGGAATCAGCGCGCACCGCGTTTCAGCGCGTGGTGGACACAGACGGAACAGATCCGCAACAGTGGATCAGTCTTGCGCTCGTATTGAAAAGTCTAAAAGACGAGCCCGGAGAAGAGTCTGCAATTTCGCGTGCATTGTCAATAGATCCAACTGATTTACTGGCGCTGATATTGCGAGGCAATTTGCTGGAGAGACAGGGAAACACGCATCAAGCAGCGATGGTCTACGGCGCAGTGACATCGGTTGCCCCTGCGCTGGACCACCTCAATCCGGATTTGCGGCCCGCCGTGGAACATGCCGCAAAGTATCGTGACAATTACAACAGCGAATGCGCTGCCTTTATGGATCAGTTTCTTGAAAGTCATTTCCAGGAATTCGCGGGTGAGAAACTGAACCGCTTTCGAGACTCCCTAGACATCATGCTTGGGCGAAAGAAGCGCTACGATTCCCAGCCAATGCTTTACCACGTGCCGCATCTGGCACCGATTGAGTTCTTTCAGCGAGAAGATTTTCCCTGGCTCGATCCAATAGAAGCGGCGACCGATGTCATTCGCGACGAATTCCTCGCGGCGCTCCAGGCTGATGACGGCTTTGTGCCATACATCACTTACGCTGACGACGTGCCGCTTAATCAATGGGCCGAATTAAACAATTCACCGAGCTGGAGCGCTTTCCATTTATTCAAGGATGGAATGCCGGTTGAGAAAAATGCCGCGAAATGCCCGCGCACGATCGAACTTCTGCGGGGAGCACCGCAGCCTGACCAGCCGTCGCGTACGCCCACAGCAATGTTTTCACTGCTCAAACCCCACACGCGCATACCGCCACATGTTGGCGTCAGCAATTGTCGTCTGATCACGCACCTACCGTTAATCATTCCGGAAAAGTGCGGTTTCCGCGTCGGAAATGAGACGCGCGAATGGATTCCCGGCAAGGCAATGGTGTTTGACGACACCATCGAACACGAAGCCTGGAACGATAGTGACAAATTGCGCGTGGTGTTGATATTCGACATTTGGCATCCGCATTTGACACCACCAGAACGGGCGATGATTACGGCGATGACTGCCGGCATGAATGCGTTCTCAGGTAGCGTTGGTGGATTCGATTTGTAGGCAAGTGAATAACGCGCAGAACGCCGGTTGATGCGGTGTCTGGGGCGGTAATGGCTGCAAAGCCGCGCTAGTGCTGGATCTGTGGTGACGATACATCTGTGAGTGACGCTGCTCGATAGTGAAACAAAGAATTTCACGCAAAAAAAAACGGCGGACCGAAGTCCGCCGTTTTTCATTCAACAACTTTACAGCGTGCTTAGAACTTGTAGGTCGCATTAAAGTACACACGACGGCCCAAGGCATCGTATACGCCAGGGAAGGTATTGCCGTTACCGAAGCCAGCACCCACGAGGGAGCTGATCGGCGGATCACGGTCGCCAAGGTTATTGATACCGCCGCGCAACGTGAATTGCTTGGTGGCTGCCCACGATGCGGCAACGTCGAAGTACTCTTGTGCACCAAGCGTACGATCAATTGCGTTTACAGTACCTTTCAACAACGCATTCGAGCTGGTCGCGGTATGGTCAACGGAATCCAAATGACGCCACGTGAGTGACACGTCGAAGTTCCATGGTGTTGTCCATGTCGCGCGAGCTTTATGGCGCCACTGTGGCGATGGGATGCCGCAGCTTGCACCATAGAGGCCCTTACAGTCATAGCTACCCAAGCCTGGAACCGGCTCCACTTCGAGCTTTTTCAGGTAGGTGCCGACAAAGCTATAAGCCATGCTGCCGTAGCCTTCCAGCTTATGTGCATAGTTAAAGCCAACGTCAATACCTTGGGTGGAAAGCTTGCCCAAGTTCAGGTTGGTTGCGAGGATACGACCCGTAGGCTGCAACCACAGGGTACCCTGGCTGTCACGCGTAATCAGGTTACAGAACAGATTGTTTGTCAGACACTGCGTCAGCACTTGAGTCGACGGCAGGTTACCGACAACATCCTTAACCTTGATGTCAAAGAAGTCCAGCGTCATGCTCATATTGCGCATTGGCTCAACGACAACACCAAACGTGTAACTATCGGCTTTCTCAGGTTTGAGAGCAGGGTTGCCGCCGAACAAGGCGTTGTACTGACCTGCCGGGCTATCGAGAACCGGGTTGCCATAACGCGAGGCGGCGAGACCAGTACGTGCACATTGTGCCGCCGTCGCGGTCATGGATGGGCCGCATGGATCACCAGAGTTGTCGTACAGTCCCAGACCTTGCGCTGTAAACAGTTCCGTAATGTTCGCTGCACGCACCGCACGCTGGTAGCTTCCGCGGGTCCTGAAGGCCTGAACTGGCGCCCATTCAAGGCCAACACCATACGAGTCAGTTTTCTGGCCAGTATCAAAGTCAGAGTGACGCACGCTACCGTTCGCGCTCAACAGGTGCGCAAACTCTTTGCCTTCAATCAGTGGAGCGCGGAATTCGCCGTAAACTTCTTTCACGGTGTACTTGCCGGCCAATCCGATTGTTGGTCCGCCCTGCCCAGCAAGGTCGCCGGTGGTGAAGGCGGTATCAGTGTCGAGTTGCAGTTTGTCGACACGACGTTCAAGACCAAACGCTACGCCGATGCCGTTCTTGGCAGAAGGCATTTTCCAGCCATATTCGCCCAAATCAGCGGCAACAGTCGCACCTTGAATCGTCTGGTCAGTGCCACCCTTCTGAAACCCTGGTGTTTGGATGTAGTTGAGTGCAGCTGGCGTGATCTTTCCAAGGCTCCACAGATCGTATGGAACACAGTTCGGATCCGAACCGCCGGGCAGCGCTGAACGGCAGACTACCGTACCGTTAGGGCCGGGCACAGCATCCAACGCTTTTGCGCCACGGCTGATTGAGAACTCGTTCTTGTAGGTTTCTTGGTAGATCACCTTGGAGGTCTGCATGAAGGCGTCGTAAGTCCAGCCTTTGCCGAGATCACCTTTCACACCAATAACGGTGCGGAAAGATGTATTGCGGATGTCATCCTGACGGCCACCGCCCTCTACGTTACGGCGAAGGATGCTGACATCAGCGGTATCGCCAGCTTTCAACAGACCAAGATCGCGCTTCCAATCGGCGGAAAGCAGTGGATTTTCAAAGCGTGTCGTCACCGTCACGCCAAACAACCCGCTAGGCGCGATCTGAGCGACGGTGCGGTAATCCATAAACGAAAATTCCGAATACAGCTTGGCGTTGTCGTAAAGATCGTAATTTGCCGAGGCATTAAAGTTGTAACGCTCGGATGGACGCTGGTAAAAGTTCGCCGGCGCGAAGTTGTACTGATCTAGAGCTGCTGAGAATGCGCGTGTATTACCGGCTGCATTGGCTACCGTGCGGCTGCTGCCACTAGCCAAAATGAACCGACCCGGGAAGCTGGTGCTGGAGCCACCGCAAGCGAAGCCCGCAGCAGAGGAGCCCAATGAGCAAGAACTGAAATCACGCTCTGACTCCAACAACTTGTCCTCTTTCTTGTAGCCAAAGTAAACAGTTGCATTACCTTTGCCGTTAGCAAAGTTGGAGCCGATCAAAATGTTGGCATCATAGACTTTGCCATCGGAGCTCTTGTCGCCTGGTACCTGAAACTGTCCCGGGTTGGTCGCCGCACGGCCCGCGACGATGTCAGCAACGCCCTTTGGATTTTGCTGATCATGGCTGAAGAAACTCTGGTTCAGCTCGACCTGAACGCCTTCAAACTTGTCGTTCATGATGAAGTTGACCACGCCGGCAACAGCGTCGGAACCGTAAACGGCACCGGCGCCACCGGTCAGAATCTCTACGCGCTTGATTAGCGGTGCTGGGATCTGATTCAAGTCAGGCGCGTAGCCACCGCCGCGTGGGCTGCCAGGCGGCAGGCGACGACCGTTAACGAGTACCAAGGTGCGAACAGCGCCGAGGTTCCGCAAGTTAACCGTTGCCGTACCAGTCGCGCCGTTGGAAACGTTGCCGCCCTGATCTGCGAACACCTGTGGCAGGTTGTTCAGCAGACTTTCGACGTTACGTACACCGTCAACTTTGATCGTGGCTGCATCAATGACGGTAACTGGACTCGCGCCTTCCAGATTCGGAGGCGGAATACGTGTACCTGTCACTTCAATCTTTTCCGCTTTTTGTACACCTGGAGCTTCAGCGGTTTGTGCGTACACCGACGGCGCCGCCATCAGTGATAACGCGAGTCCAGTGGCGATGACGCTCGGCTTTCTGTTGAAAGCCTTCGTCGGCTGCTTGAATTTACTCATGTATGACTCCTAATTGGATTAGGTTAAGTTAAAAATCCGAACCGCCTCGACTGTTCCCACCACAACACGGCTACGTGTTGTGACCTTCAGATTCTTTTTGTTGCGTCGTCGAGATGGTTCATGCATTTTTGGTGGAATGACACAGCGAATAGCCACAGCGAAACACAATGCCGCCACACTGCGAAAGAATAACGCCAAAAATCTTTCGTTGGACTCGAATATGTCGTTTTGTAGCTGATTGCGATAGTTTTGTTGCAAAAGTACAACACAAGGTTATACCCGGTGGTCTACCGCGATACATCGCTGTGGCGATAAAGAAATGGGTGCCCAACTTCTTACTAAGGGCGTTTTTCCCTAAAACGGTGAGCAAGCATTTTTGTTGGAAGTTGACGTTTCAACGCAGCATCAAACTTGCAGTAGGTCAAGAAAGCACTGCCAACGTCGCGGTAGTGAAGTCCTTCATCAGCCACAAATGCGCAATACCAAGATAGACCGGCTTAATCAGTGGCATTTTTCAGCGTTTCGTCGTCGACGATGTCAACGTTGCGATCCTCTCCACGGTCCGCACGCGTACCTTTTTTCGGGAGCGGTGGGGACGTGCGGTCAAACCTGCCGCAATCTCCTTGACATCATCTTTCGTGCGTCTGGCCAAGACTCCAAAATCGCCGGAATGTGACGGCTACATGTTTGTCGAAGTAAAACCGTCGAGACCCGCGCCACTATTGGCTTGTCCACGGCCTCGCAGGGAGTCAAAAGCCCTACCAGGTTCAAAGCCGCTCCCCTTTAGCATCGATTTCTCAAAGCGCCCATCTTGGCCAGCGCGAAGTCGCGTAGCAGGGCCGATGCAATTGTCGCTGCCGTCCGTTCGATGTCTCCATTGGTGACTGCTAGATGTTTGATCCGGTTACCTGGAGTCAACCTATGGCGAATAGCGGTCAAGGCCGGAAAGTGTTGCGCAAATGCAACGCAATTGGGGTCAAGAGCGCTTCTTCAGAACGGTGCGTCGATTTTGGCTTGACTCCCACCATGTGCACCGAACTATACTGCCACCGTTGCAAACTCGTGACAATGTGCGACGCTTTGTGACAACGCGTTGTATATAGCCATTCAGACAGACCGAAAAGGGAGTTAAGCCGTGAGTCGACGCCAAAAGCAGTTCGTGAATACATCCACCTGTTCCAGAACCATCATTTCGTTAGCTGTAGGAGCGCTATTGTCAATGTCCGCTGCGCAGTCGGTATTTGCACAAACAGCCGCAGATACAAAGGCAAAGGAAGACAAGGAAAAACAGGAAGCCAAGGGCCAGGCAGTGGAAAAGATCACTGTTACCGGTTCGCGCATCGTGCGCGACACCTTCAATTCCGTTTCGCCAATCCAGATTATTACCCGCGATGAAACGACGCTCTCCGGCTTCAGTTCAGCCACGGATGCCTTGCAAGGCACTGCTGTCACTGCAGGCGGGGCGCAGATCAACAATGCCTTCGGTGGCTTTGTGACCAATGGTGGCCCAGGTGCAAATACACTTTCGCTTCGCGGTCTTGGCGCCACACGCACACTAATACTACTCAATGGCCGCCGGGTTTCACCTGCCGGTTCACGCGGCTCCGTCGGCTCGGCTGACTTGAACGTGTTGCCGAGTTCGATTGTCGACCATATTGAAATTCTCAAGGATGGTGCTTCGTCGATCTATGGTTCTGACGCGGTCGCTGGCGTAGTTAACATCGTCACCCGCAAAAACCTGAACGGATTTGTCCTTGACGGCCAATACAACACAACCGAGGGCGGCGGCGGCGAGCAAAAGCGACTCTCCGTTGCCTATGGTGGTACTGGCGATAACTGGTACCTCACTGGTTCCGCGGAATTGTACGGTCGCAAGGAACTTACGCTGGGACAGCGCGACTGGACATCGTGCCAGACCGACTACCGGCGCACTTCAGTTAACGGCGTTGTTGGTGCTTGGGGTAGCGCCGACCCCATTGATCCGCTGACTGGCAAGTCGAAGTGTTTCACCATCACCGGTACCGGCAATAATGGGGTCACCATCAATACGATCGGCACCGGCACCATTGCGGGCGGCGTGGGTGCTGCCGGCTCGGTTGGTACCAGTTTTAACCGTTGGCGTCCTAACTCCAGCGTCACGACAGGTCTGGTCGGATTCGAAGGCGTGGGCGGTGGTGCCAACTCTCTCGCCGTTCGTGATACGTTTGATAAACGCATGTTACAAGCCTCGTTGATCACACCGGTCGACACGAAAACTGCCTTCGTTCAGGGCGGCTATGACATTCATGCGCTGGGCAACGGCGAAGTTTACTTCGAGGCGTTGGTCAACAACCGCAAGTCTTACGGAAACAGTTTCAGGCAGTTGTCGCTGGACTACGCGCGTGGCAGCCCGCTGCTACCGGCCAATCTTTCCGCGACTCCGGTCGTGCAATCGGCGCCAACCCTTATTACCAACGGGGCGGCCTTACAAGTTCGCGCCTTCATCGGCTTCGGCATCTATCGCACTGATGCCGAAGTGGATTACAACAAAGCGACCGCTGGCCTTAAGGGCAGCCTGCCATGGTCAGACTGGACTTACGATGCCTCGTTCAGTCAGGCGAAATCCGATGCCAGCTATTCGTTTGACCAATTTCTGACCAATCGTCTGGCGCAAAGCCTGGATGTAGTTGCCAGTGGCGGTGGCTTCGTCTGCCGCAACACGGCGAACGGCTGTGTCGCTGCACCTGCATTAAGCACTGCAGTTATTGGCGGCGTGCTGCCACAGCAATGGCTAGACTTTGTCTATAAAAAGGCGGATACCGGAACCACGGTATATAAAGAGTCGACAGCCAACTTCAACACTGGAGGCACGCTGTTTTCGATGCCATACGGCAAGGCTCGCGGGGCCTTCGGCGCCGAGTATCGTCGCGCAGAAATCAACGATACGCCGTCTGACAACATGCAGACCGGAAATGTGTACAACTTCAGTTCAGCAACCATTACCCGCGGCAAGGACTCTGTTCGTGAACTTTATGGTGAGCTGGAATTTCCGTTGCTTGCCGGCCTGAAAGGTGCCGAGGAGCTGACCGCCAACGTTTCCGGTCGCTGGACTGACTATAAATCGTACGGAAGCGACACCACCTACAAGATCGGGCTACTCTATACGCCGATCAAGTCGGTGACTTTCCGCGCCTCGGAAGGCACGTCGTATCGTGCGCCGGCGTTGTTCGAGCAATTCCTTGGTTCCACCAGTGGCTTCCTGAGCGCTACGGGCGACCCTTGCAACAACTATGCTAGTGGTGATCCGACCTCGGTGAGGTCCAAAAACTGCGCCAGCGAGGGCCTGCCGGGTAACTTCAATGCCACCAGTTCCATTCAGTCCAACACCATCGGTGGTGCTGCGGCTGGCTTGAAAGCTGAAACGTCGAAAAACCGTACCATCGGTCTGGTACTCCAGCCCGCGCTGCCTGCTGTCTTTGGCGACATCTCGTTTGCGGTCGACTACTTTGATATCAAGGTGGACAACGGTGTGAGCCGCGTAGGTACCGCTGGCATTTTGACACTGTGCTATAACGATCCTGCATTTAGCTCTGGAGGGGGATTCTGTCGGCTAGTCACTCGCGCACCGGCAGGAAGCAATCGCGCTCTGATCGTCAACGACAGTTATATCAACCTGTCGACAGATATCGTGCGCGGCTTCGACTTCACCGTGCGTTACAACCGCACTATTGGCCCGGGTCAGTTGCGCGTCAATGCACTGGTTACTCAGTACAAGGAGCAATCGAACAGGGTATTCCCGACCGACCCGCTGCTTGACTCTAACGGCCAGTTACGCGCGCCGAAAATGACCGGTACACTTGATCTGAACTACAAAGTCAAGGGTTGGACGGCTCACTACGGCCTGGATTGGATCGACGCTACGGACTCGTATGCTTTTTACCAGGAAGATCCTGCAACGAGTACCTACAAGCTGAACAC
>JBDTPE010000006.1:0-19741 GCA_039932875.1 Betaproteobacteria bacterium
AAGTCGACACGTTCGATCCGGAAATGCTGTCGCCGACTGAAAATCGAATAACAGGCAAGGTGTTTTACATCAGCCTACAATTTGATTCTGAGCCCATGCGTTCACACCAAGACTCAATCTTGTATGGGTTAAGAGGAGATGACTGATGATGCAGGTCAATAACGCGTGTTCATTGTTTGCTGATTCGGCGTGCGCCCATGCATTGATGTTTGACTCCCCCCTGCGGCCTGTGTACGACGACAAAACCGGGATACGAATTTTGTTGGCGTTCCTTGGCGTTGGGCTTGGGCTATTTTTCGCATTGCGATTACTGTCCGATGCTGTTGGTGTGCGCAGCCTGCCTGTCGCCAATCTCGCGTTCGTCGCTGTGCTGATGGCAGCGTTTATCGTCACCCAACGCGTATACGTTGGTGCGCCGATGGCGGCTGTCGGATTGCGCAGGTTTTCGGCATGGAGCCGGCGTGAGCGTCTCTATTTCTTCCAGGTGATTCCAATCGCGGCAGTCATTTTTACCATCGTGTTCGCCGATCACCTGCGTACCCTGTTGGCGGCGCATGGCGTTGCCGGATTTCTGCTGTTCTCCGTCGTGACTGGCCTCATTTGGGGCATGGTGCAGGAATTCATTTATCGCGGCTGGCTGCAAACCGAGCTAAGCCGTCGGTTCGGTGCCATTGCTGGTTTGCTCATTGCTAATTTGCTATTCACGTTCGGACCGCTGCACCTCAACTATTTCTTCACGCCGAACGGAATTCAATGGAGCGGTCTCGCCGCGGTGTTCGGCATCGGACTGCTCTTTGGCATCATCTACTGGCGTTCCGGAAACCTGTGGATTCCGGCGTTGATGCATGGCATATGGCCACCGAATATGATTTGACTGCCTCATGAACCAGGGAGGAACATAGGTGCTAAAAACTTACAAAGAAAGCTGCCAATGCAGTGCTTTCCGCATTGAAGCTGACATCGATTTGAGTGCTGACATTCATCGATGCAACTACGCAGACTTCGCGCGAAATCGCTTCTGGTCCGCTATCGTCAAGCGCGACAGACGGCTAAAAAAATTGCGACCGGACTTGTCGGCATTGCGCGCGATGGTTTCGGGATCAGGCTGCCGACAAACGATCGATAGCTGCGCATGACCAAGTTCGCAAGAAACTATTTGATCGGTACCGCGTTGGCCGCCAGCGTCGGATCGACACTACACGTTGCGATTCTGTTTGGCGGACCCGACTGGTACGCATTCTTTGGCGCGCCAACGGGGCTGGTCGAGCTGGCACGGGCGGGTAACTTGCGCGCACCGGTGAGTTGTCTGGTTATCGCGGCGATATTGGCAGTACTCGCCGCTTACGCTTTTTCGGGTGCGGGCTTGATTCGCCGCCTGCCATTGTTGCGTATGGGATTGGCTCTCATGGCCATCATGCTGATTTTGCGTGGCGTGCTGTTCATTCCCATGATTATTTGGTTGCCGGGATCGCTGTCCCGCATTTGCGATTGCCGTAGTGTTGACCTTTTTATCGTCTTGACGTCGCTACTCTGTCTGACCATGGGCATCGGCTATGCGCTAGGTGCATGCGGTACTTCGGCAGGCAAATGAGTTTTGAAACACAAGTACTGGCGAGCCTCTCCGCACGAAAATGTCATGCAATGCCCGCCAGATAAGGAGTTTGAAAGGAAGCGCGGCGGGCTCAGCGCGTGATTGCTGGCGAAACCGCAACTGTGTGCAGGTGACCGAATTGACGCGACTAAGGTACTATCCGCGTAAGCATTGACCAAGCGACAACCACTATAAAAATGATGTCGACAAACTCGACTACTGTATTTCGCCACTCAACTCGACTGCATGATTTCATCACGACAATTAAAGTCGCGGCCAGTACGTTGACCAGGCATACGCTACTTGGGCCGACAAGAATGTCGGCCCGTGCGCGCGTGACTGGCATCGGCACCCCCCCGGGCCAGGCCATCACGCTGCTGCTTTCACTGGTGTTGTGGTTTGCCATACAGGTGTTTGCACAGGTGCCGGCGACGAATGCAGGACCTGTCGACTTGTCGAAGAAGTCCCTCACGCAATACAAGATTGATGGCTGGCAGACTGAGCAGGGCTTGCCGCTGAATACCGTTCAGGCGACCTATCAGACCCGCGACGGCTACCTTTGGGTGGGCACTACGGCCGGACTCGCACGTTTTGATGGTATCCGCTTTGAAACGTTTGACGCGACGGTCGTACCTGAGTTGTTGTCGCGCACCGTCTTCGGTTTCATGGAAGACGCTGACGGCAATCTCTGGATTGGGCACGGTCGTGGTGCCGCTCGGTTTCGCAATGGTCGTTTTGAGCCCGCATTCGATAATGCATTGGTTGAGGGCCGCCGCGTCTGGGCGTTTGCGCAGGCAAACGATGGCGTCATCTGGGCAGCTTCTGAGAACGGTCTGGTGCGCTGGGAAAAGGGAAAGAACGGCGAGGGCATTGCCAGGGTTTATAAAGAAGCCGACGGCCTGCCGACCAACCGTTTGCGCTCGCTCGCTTTCGACAAAGACGGCACACTCTGGATTGGCACCACCGGTGGGGGCCTGGTTTCGTTTGCCGCCGGAAAATTCCGGGCCATGAATCCTACCAATGGATTTCCACACCTTGAAGTCAGACATGTTCTAGCCGACCCGGCTGGTGGCATCTGGGCCGCTACGGCAGGCGCTGGCCTGGTTCACGTCAAAGACGGTCAGATCAAGTCTTATACGACGGCAGACGGGTTACCTACCGATCAATTGACTTATCTCGCCAGGGACAAGGCGGGAGCGCTATGGATCGGCACCTGGGGCTCGGGTGTTGCACGGATGAGCGATGGCAAGTTTTCATCAATCTCCACCGCCGGTGGGTTGGCTGGCGATCAGATATGGTCTCTTGTGATCGATCGCGAAGGAAGTGTTTGGGTCGGTACCTGGAATGGGGGCCTGAACCGGTTGAGCAATCGCGCCTTTGGCGTGTTTGGCAAGCCTGAGGGATTGTCGAGCGACAACACGCGATCAGTGTTGCACGCGCGTGATGGCGCGACCTGGGTATCGACTGCCGGCGGTGGTGTGAACAAGATTGTAGGCGGTCGCATCACAGTCTTGGCGAAAAAAAATGGACTCGCCACCGATGAATCGTCGGCATTGCTTGAAGACCGCGAGGGAGCGATCTGGATCGGTTCTTACACAGGTGGAGTGGCCAGGCTGAAGCAGGGAAAGCTGGAAAAATTCGGCGTTTCCCAAGGGCTGCCCAATGTTGATATTCGCGTGCTCTACCAGGATCGCGCCGGCACCATTTGGGTCGGCACCAAGTCGGGCCTTGCACGGTTTGATGAAAAGGCGCGGAGTTTTTCACCGGTTAGCGATGCGGGTGCGCCACGCGAAGGGGTGGTGTCCATTCTGGAGGATCGGGCAGGCGTCATGTGGTTTGGCACGGCAGGTCTGGGGTTGGTGCGCTACCGCGATGGCATTTACACAACGATGACGCGAAAAGATGGCCTGGTATCCAATTGGATACTAGCCATTTACGAAGACGCCGCCGGCACACTTTGGATCGGCACGAACGGTGAAGGGTTTAATCGTATCAAGAACGACCGCCTCACCGCGATCCGTCCCGCCGATGGTTTATGGGACGGTACGGTCCAGGTCATCATCGAAGATCGGCAAGGAGATTTCTGGGTGACCTGCAATCGCGGTTTTTTTCGCGTCGCCCGCGCCGAACTGGACGCCTTTGCAGAAGGCCGCATCGCCAAGGTCAAGTCGACCGGATTCGGCCCAGGCGATGCGCTGCGAAGCACCACGTTCGCCGGCGGACTTCAGCCGGCAGGCAGCATGGATGCAGCCGGACACTTGTGGCTGCCGTCCCTCCAGGGCCTCGTCATTGTCGACCCAATGCATCTGCCTGGCGAAGGCCAGCCGCCGCAGGTGATGATCGAAGCGGTATCAATCGACGGTGTGAGCACGGTAGCCGACAAGGCAATCATCCTGCCGCCTGGATCGGTGCCGCTTTCTATCCGCTATTCTGCCGGTACCTTGCTTAATGCTGACCGGGTGCGATTCCGTTACCAGATGGAGGGCATCACCCAAAACTGGGTCGACGCAGGCAAAAGCCGTGAAGCCTCATTTCCGGCGTTGCCTCATGGCGCATATCAGTTTCGCGTAGCGGCAACTTTGGATGGTAAGCGCTGGCAAGAGGCAATCTCGTCGCTACCGATCACGGTGCAGCCATACTATTACCAGACGTTCTGGTTTCTGGCACTCGCGATTCTGGCAACAATAGCCGCAGTCGCGGGACTGTTCCGGCTACGAACGCATCAACTGCGACTTCGGCATATTGAGATGGAGCGGGTTGTAGCGGAGAAAACCGAAGCGTTGCGGCTCGCCAATGAGCACTTGTCGCGACTGTCCTTTGCCGATGCGTTGACCGGGCTGGCTAATCGGCGGCGCCTCGACGAGACGCTTGAAACCGAATGGCGACGGGCGTCGCGCCTGCAAACGCCGCTCGCGGTGGTGATTGCCGACATCGATGCTTTCAAGGCCTACAACGATTCGCTGGGACATCCTGAAGGTGACAAGTGCCTCATTGCTGTCGCGAATGTGATTCGTGAAGCCGCCAATCGAGCAGGGGATTTTGCTGCGCGCTACGGTGGCGAGGAATTCATCATCCTCATCCCGGGCCTGGACCTGGCCGCCGTGACCGCCTTCGCTGAGGTGATTCGGCAAGCGTGTGAAGCGCGGGCGATTCCACATCCGGCTTCGCCGGTGGCGCCGGTGGTGACCATCAGCCTCGGCGTTGCCGTTCGCGTTCCATCAGACCAGTCCACGGTCGAGGCATTGGTAGCCGACGCCGACGCGGCACTTTACCGGGCAAAGAATCAGGGGCGCAACCGCGTTCGCTCGTAAGTGTGTCAGGCTACATGTTCGAATGCTGTCGTTTCCATTGATCCGCGGCAGAGGAGCGATGGTCTCAAGTGCGAACACATTTCATAGCCGGATCAGTACCTAAGTAAGCCGTCGGAGACCATATCGTGTGTCGAAGCATCAAACCACTATTCAATTTCGCCCCGCCCGTGACGGAGGAAGAAATTCGTGCCGCATCGCTGCAATTCGTCCGCAAAGTGTCCGGCTTTCACAAGCCATCGAAGATCAACGAAGCGGCGTTTCTGGCGGCGGTCGAGCAAATCGCCGCGGTCTCCACGCTGCTGCTTGGTTCGCTACATACGGATGCACAACCCAAGCATCGCGATGAAGTGGCCGCCAAGGCGCGGCTACGTTATGTGCAACGTTTTCCCGCTTAGCCGTACGCTTACAGCACGCATGAATCATGTCTGAACGATCCAGCGTTGCCGACGTCGCCATCATCGGCGGCGGCATCATGGGGTCGGCTACCGCCTACTTTCTGAAGATCGCATCGCCTGCGCTCAAGGTGACAGTGATCGAGCCCGATCCGACTTACGAGTTCTGCTCGACCCTGCGCGCTTCCGGAGGCGCGCGGCGCCTGTTTTCGTGTCCCGAGAACATCGAGATGTCGAATTTCTCGATTAGATTCATCAAGGAATTTGCGCAGACGATGGCAGTAGAGGAATCGGGATTTGTCCGCGAAGCGCCAGTCGATTGGGTGGAGGGCGGCTATCTGTTTATCGTGCCGCCTGCGGGTATTGGTCTGCTGGAATCGAACTACGAGATTCAGCGTGCTCACGGCTGCGATGTATATTTGTTGACCCCTGCAGAGTTAAAGGAACGCTTTCCTTCCATGTTCGTAGGCGATCTGGCCGGCGGTGTACATTCACCTGGCGATGGCTGGTGTGACCCGAATGGACTGTTGCAGGGATTCAAGCGCAAGGCGGTATCGTTGGGAGTCCGATATGTGAAGGACCGCGTCACTTCGCTGGCGCGTGTTGGCGCGGCGATCACGCGGGCCGGACTGGAATCCGGTGCCGACATTCGTGCCCATGCGTTTGTGAATGCGGCAGGTGCGTGGTCCGGTGCCGTGTCGGCACTAGCCGACGTGCCCTTGCCGGTGGCACCGCTGCGACGCTTCGAACATTATTTCACCTGTGGTTCGCCAATTGAGCGTCTGCCCTATGTGAAAGATCTCTGCCGGCTCGCGTTTCGTTCCGAAGGTGCCGGCTTTTCGGGCGGGCTGGTGGACGGCGATGAGCGGCGCGGATTCAATTTTGAGGTCGACAACAGTTACTTCGAAAATGTGGTCTGGCCGGCCGTGGCGCATCGGTTTCCACCCTTCGAATCAGCAAAGTGCCATCGCACCTGGTCGGGGCTCTATGAACAGTGCGAACTCGACGGCAACCCCGTGATTGGCAAAACCAGCATCGGCAACTTCTATGCTGTGTCCGGGTTTTCGGGGCACGGCATGATGCATGCGCCGGCTGCCGGCAGGGCAATTGCCGAACTGATTGTGAACGGGTGCTTTGAGACCATCGATCTTACGCGGATGGGTTATGAGCGTGTGGTCAGCGGATCGCCGTACCGCGAAGCAGGTATCCTCTAAACGTTATATCGATACCCTATCGTCAATGGCCTCAGCGCGGTTTAGGCGCTGCAGCGGGCTCAACCGGCTTGTCCGGCTCTTTGGGGCGGCGCAGTAAAAGCGACGGATTTTCCTTCACCTTTTTTGTGAACTCGCCCACATCCTTCAGTACGCCTTTTGCCTGCTCTTCGATCACGCCAAACTTTTCGACCACGTGGGGAAGCTGATCCAGCGCCGTCGTCAGGCTACTTTTTTCGGAAATGATGACCGGGGTCTGACCGTCTGCGGTAGCGGCGAGCAATTTCTCTGATTTTGGGGTGCCGCCGGTCAACTCTATAAACAAGCCGCCGGTGATGCCCTTGAGCTTCAGCGTGGCCCTGGTGTCGATTTTGACGGGGGCCTCTTTTCTCAGACTGACTGTCACATCCACAATTCGCGGGTCGCTTTCGTCGAGTACCATCGTTTTCACCGTGCCAACGTCGACGCCGCGATATTTGACGATTTCGCCACGAACCAAGCCGCTGACGGACTCTTTGAAGGGGATGCGATAGGTCACATCGTCGCGCCGGTCAGAGCCTGACAGCCACATGAATGCGAATGCGGTGCCGAGGACCAGCACAATGATGAACAGTCCTGCCACGAAATAGCGTTTGTCCGTTTCCATTTCTATTGCCTTTCCTGCGTTTCATTGTTTTTTTGGTGTCTGCCGCTGCGATTCGCTGGCTTGTTCAGCGCGGCCATGGCGAAATCAACTCGCGGACCGGAGAGATAGTCGTGCACGCCCTTCAGCTTTGAGCGTGCCAGCACCTCGGGTTTTCCTATCGATATTTTCCCGTCCACCAGAATGGCCATTCGGTCGCACACGCCAAATAGCGTGTTGAGGTCGTGGGTCACGACGACAACTGTCACGCCAAGATTTTCATTGAGGCTGCCGATCAATTCATCTATTCCATCAGCGAGATTCGGGTCGAGTCCGGCTGTGGGTTCGTCCAGCAGCAATACACGCGGATCGAGTGCCAGTGCCCTGGCCAGCGCCGCGCGCTTGACCATGCCGCCGGAGAGCGTTGATGGATACTTGGCAGCGGCATCTGGTTCCAGCCCGGCCATCGCGAGCTTTATGTGTGCAAGTTCAATCTGCTCGGCCTCGGTCAGTTGGGTGTGCTCCCGCATGGGTAGCATGATGTTTTCCAACGTAGTCAACGAAGAGAACAGCGCGCCATGCTGAAACAGCATGCCGAAAAATGCGGCGCGGTCCACAGCTGATAGGTGGTCAACCGGGCTGGCACCCGCCAGTACCTTACCTTTGGTCGGAATATGCAAGCCAGCAAGCGTGCGCAGCAATACCGATTTGCCCGAGCCCGAGCCGCCGGCAATACCCAGCACTTCGCCACGCACGACGTCGATATCGATGCCGTTGTGTACGGTCTGCTTGCCGAATCGATTGACGATGCCGTGTGCGGACAGGATGATATTTTCTGCCTTGACCGTCATATGCCGACTTTCTCAAAAAAGATGGAGAAAAGCGCGTCGAGCACGATCACCAGAAAGATCGATTTCACGACGGCCAGTGTCGTTTCGGTGCCCAAGCTTTCGGCTGAGCCTTTGACCCGTAGTCCATGCATGCAGCCGGTAATGGCGATCACGATGGCAAATACCGGTGCCTTGACCAAGCCGACAAACAGGTCGCCGCGATCCACCGCTTCGCGCACTCGCAACACGTATTGTGCGAACGAGATATCGAGTAACGATTGTGAAATCAACGCGCCGCCGATCAGCCCCAGCATGTCGGCAAAAAAAGTCAGCAGTGGCAGCGTGATCAGTAATGCGATAAGGCGTGGTGCCACCAGCAGTTGCATCGGGTCCAACCCCATCACCTTCAGCGCATCGATTTCCTCGCTGGATTTCATCACCCCGATCTCGGCAGCGAATGCAGCACCTGAGCGGCCAGCAACCAGAATCGCCGTGATCAAGACCGCCATTTCGCGAAGCACCGATACCGACACCAGATTGATCATCAAATCCTGACCACCATACGGCCGTAATTGCGCCACACCTTGGTAAGCGATAACGATGCTGATCATGACCGCAAGCAGGCCGACGATCGGCAGGGCCTTCACGCCGGTCTCGGTGATGTGGTGGGCAATGGCGGAGAATCGGATGGCGCCCGGATGCAGCATCAAATATCCGACCGAAGCCGCTGCGCGCCCGGTGAAATCGATGAAGTCGGCGGTGTCCTTGAGAATGGTGGCAGCTGCACGACCAACGGAAACCACAAAGCCACGCGCTATGTGAGTCTTGGGTGCAGGTACCGGTGCTTTGCGATCAAGGCCGCTGATTAGTTTGATGAGCCGTTTGTGTTCGGCACGCAGACCCACCAGCGTATCGCCGTTAGCCTCGCATGATTGCAACAGCAAGGCGCCAGCCGTGTCGAGCTCGGTCAAGCCCGCAACATCGATTCGTCGAGCAGTCGACTTTGCACTGGCTTTCAACGTACGCCTGACTGCAGACACCGACACCGCGTCCAGCGCGCCAGTAAGCGTAACGACGCCATCGTCCGACGTGACGACAAGACGTTGCGAAGGCGGTGGCAAGTCTCTGGTATCGGCGGGCATAATCAGCACAGTTCGGCGCAACCGCGCCGCGTAAATTAGACCGAGCCAGCCTATCAGGTGGTTGGAATCGCACTTGTAGGTATCGCGGCAACGGTTGCGTAGGACAAGCTAGCGTGTACGAGCACGGGACAAACCTGGTTAAAAACCACGTCACACTAAAATTCTGAGCCCGCCGAAATAAAGATGTAGAAGCCATATCCATGCGCTTTTCAGGCTGAAATCGCCCGGAAATGCGCGCCAGATAACGACTTTCAGTTTTGCCTGTAAAAAGCGGGTAACTCACCGAGTCGTGCGTACTTTCCATTCGTCGATTTCCCATTGCTTTGCTTTGCGTTGCTTGTGCCAAATTCGCGCCTGATTGACGCGCGGTGACCCGCTAGCCCATCCACGATGCCCCACTAGTGGCCGCGGTGACTTCGATGGGGCTGGCGGCAAGCCTGAACCGGACCGTTTGTTCAGGTTGAGCGCGCAACCGGCCTTGCAAGACAGCGTCGCATGCGAACTACGAGGCCGCGTCGCTACTAACGACCCGATTGCGCCCGGTTTGCTTGGCGCGCATCAGCCTACTGTCGGCGCAGGAAAGCAACTCATGCGCGAGCGTGCCATCGTCCGGATAAAACGCAATGCCTGCGCTGACGGTGAAACGAATATCAGCTTTATGATCGGATGCGCGTACCGCCAGCTTTTCGATCCCCTGGCGCAGTGACTCCATTTTTTCGCGCGCGGCGGCGACACCGATTTCATGCAGAAGGATCACGAACTCCTCTCCACCGTAGCGCACCACAATATCGCTTTCGCGCACGCCATTGTGCAACGTCGTGGCGAGAACCTTCAGCACGGCGTCCCCAGCGGAATGACCATATGTATCGTTGATCTGCTTGAAGTGGTCCGCATCCAGAATGACCACGGCGATTTGTTGTCCGTAGCGGCGCGCACGCTCAAGTTCGACACTGAAAAGCGTATCGAAGAAGCCGCGATTCAACAGTCCCGTCAGCGGATCGCGGATCGCCCGATTTACCAGGGTCTCTGATTTGGCGACAAAGGCATAGCTGATAAATACTGCTGAGCTAAGGAGAATGAGACGCGTCCACTGATCGGCCGGGCTATACGTGCCTGAGTAGTGGTGTAACTGGCTCAGCGCCTTGAGATCGTAGTTGGCATTGACGTACCAAAGGAGCGACGCATACTGCAGCACAACCAAGCTGCCAACCAGCACGCAGATTCGCCGGTCATGGCGCAGGGCGATCGCCATCAATACCAGGAAGTACACCTCGAAGGTGATCTTGTCATTTACGCCGCTAAGGGGCGAGCCGACAATGACAAACAGTAACAATGCGCCGCTGACCAGTGTTCCATCGACACAGGTGGTGAGGTAGCCCAGCCATGGGCGATAGGGGCGATGGCGCAAATAGAATTGCACGAACAGGGCAAACGTCATTGCCAGCAACGTGACGATAAAGCCCCAGATGACCTCCGCATTGCTCGGGTTGATGAACAGCCGGTATACCGGTGTAATCATGAGTAGCGCCACGACAACCACGCGTACGTACGCAACCTGCCGCTCGCCCTCGCCACCAGCGACCAGCATCGCCGCGTCGGGATCCCGCCAGAACCGCCGCCACACCTGTCTTCCCTTCTCCAATATCGCTCCTTTCACTGCCTACCGTCCACAAGGTGGATATTCTGAACAGCCAATGCGATTCAGTTTGCCCAAAAACGTCGAAGTGTGCCAATTGACGTTACGACCCGCAGACAGGCACAGCTGAACGGGGCCGATATCCGTCGTCGCTTCGACCTGTTGTTGCCGCCGGGGTTGCCGCGCGAGCGCGTAGCTGTTCAGGGCTACTAGGTGGTCGTCAAAAGCGGCAGCGTCGAAACCAGGGCCGAAGCCTTCGCCGACATCGTTTCCACGCTCGATTTCAAGGAGGCAGTTCCCGGGCGATGGGAACAATTCGCCAACAGTCTCGCCGCATTGCGGACCGATCTGGCGCAAGAGTGGCCCGAGCACAATACCTCCGGGTTTTTGCAGAAAATCGTTGCCAGTGGCGCAAGCTGGCCACCTGAACGCGGTCTGTTTGCGACGGCGTTCAAACGCCGGCGGTTGAAAGAGCCCATTGGTATACGAAAGCCGGATTGATTTTTGACGGTGGGTTCTGTCGTATGCTTGTGCCAAGATGGCCTGGCGGCGAAAGACAAGGTTCGCACTTTGCGAAACTGACTTTCTCCCTGCATAAGCAGCTATCTCGAGGATACCCAATGACCGATGACACCAAAGCCTGCCCGGTATGTGGCGAAACCATCAAGGCGGTCGCCATCAAGTGCCGCTTCTGCAATACCGATTTGGTGGCGCTGGCAGCTTCACACGAAGCCGAGGTGGAGCGGAACTTGTTTGCCGGTCACCCCGCGGTCATCTACAGCGCCTGGCAGTGGGTAGCTGTGGTGCTCACCGCTGGTATCGCCTGGATTTTCTATTGGTTCTTGAGTCTCGATTCGACCTATGAGATTACCTCACAACGGGTGCGCGTAGAGCGCGGCATCCTGTCGAAAACCAAGGACAGCCTCGAGTTGTTTCGTATCGATCATTTCGACTTGCACAAGCCGCTGGGCATGCGACTGGTTGGCCACTGCCAGTTGCATTTGCGCTCATCGGATGCGAGTTTCGCGACAGTAATTATTTACGGCATCCCCGATCTCGAAAAGCTCGCTGATACGTTGCGCGAATGCTCGCTGCGCGAACGCACGCGGCGGCGCGTGACGACGTTTGTGCAGGCCTAGTTTTTGGTCGAACCAGCATCGCTGATGCTGAAAGAAATGATTTCTAGTTTGTGCGCGGCTACTTCAGCAAACCGGTTTTGTCGCAGCGCAATTTCGAGCCGGACAGGATGCAAGTTGTCTTGAGCGCACCATGCACGTCGTAGGCGCCGATTTTCCAGGTCGACTCCTGCTTGTCCATCACCACGAAGCCAAACTGATTTGAATGGGTGATGCTGTCGAGCTTGACACCGTCGGCAGGCGCGATGTTGTGCGGAAACGGATCCGGCAGCACCGTAGACAGTTCGTCGCCAGCCATGCCCGACAGGATCGTCGCCGGGTGATTGGTGGAAAAGGTGATGGCTTCGAACAGGTGAACATGCCCGTGCAGTGCAAGCCGCACACTGGCGGGATAATAGGCGAGTGGATGCAGGGTCTTCATTACCGACTGCAGGGCCGCACTGCCGCCTTGAACGCCCCGATCATCATAGACCGAGTAGCCAAGCACCGGATGGTGATTGAGAAAAATGCTGCTCACGCCGGACTTGTCTGCAAGCGCGTCCACGGTTTGAAATTGTTCGAGATACTGCTTGAATGCATACGCATCACGCGGCTTGGCCGGATCGAGCGGTCGGTTACCAGAAACCGCTGAATCAAACATGATCAATTGAAGATCGTTGGCCAATGGGACAGCATAGGGCGCGGTGAAATTGGCGTTGTTGTCATTGGCGGCGTCGTTACAACTGCGAACTTCTTCAAACGGCCGCGGGTCAAGAAAGCGAAACCAGCCTTGCCCAGCACGTCGGCATTCTTCGTGATTGCCGCGTGCCACCACCCACGGGGCAGCCGCCAATAGTTTGGCGGCTGGTTCAAATAAATCCGCCTGCCAGGTATCCCAGCCATAGCCCCACGGACTGGCCTGACAACCTGGAACTTCTGGTGGGCAAGCGTTTTCGCGATAGTGATAGTCGCCAACATGCAGGACCAGGTCTGGCGCCATCGCTGCGGCGGCGTCCGCAATCGAACGAAACGGCCATTCTTTCTGATCTATGCACGCTTGCCAGGCGTTGTCGGCCTTTTTCATGCGACAACCGGTGTCGCCAATCAACACAATGCGGCGTGGCTCAGCCTTTGGTAATTTCAATGGGGTGCTGCCAATATTGGCGCTCGACGCATTACGCGGCAGCGCGAATTCGCAGGTCGTGACGGGGAATTCGGAAGGTTTGGAATTCGCGGCGTCACTTGCAGTTGGGCGCTGGGCGACTGTTGCTGCCGCAACACGAAGCCTCATCGGCTTCGGTTGACCATCAACCGTGATGATTGGGCAAGCAGGGGACGACGAGAGCGTTTCCCCTATTGGCAATATCGCCCGCGCAGACGACGCGCCGTTCTCGCCGACCAGCACGTAGGCTGCCAACAACGGTGCGGGCAACGTTGCGGTGCCTTGCGGAACGGTGCTGCAACCGGCAAGCAACAGTGCGACACCGCCGCTGGCGAGAAAAAGAAAACGATTGGCAAAGAGCATGTCGGCGGCTCGCGTTTGAAATTTTGGGGAAGAGCGTATGGTACCCAAATTCAATGACAATTCGATTGCGTGACCGAACTGCGCAGCCGGGCTCAATGCTAAAGTCAGCCTCATTCCGCAAATCGCCAACGACCCAAGGAGTCTTCCACGTATGCAGCCATTGAACATTGCATCATTGCGGTCGGAATTTCCGGCACTCACCAATGGTTGCGTCTATCTCGACAATGCCGGCGGCTCACAGGTGCTCAAGCGTGTGGCTGATCGCATTCACGACTACCTGCTGACAAGCAGTGTGCAACTCGGCGCCAGCTATGCCACATCGCTGCTTGCATCGCAGCGTGTGTTGGACGCGCGCCGCGTCATCGCCGAGCTGATCAATGCATCTCACGACGAGGAAGTGGTGATGGGCGCTGCGACCACAGCACTGATGTTTGTACTCACCCAAGCGTTGCTGCCTGGTATCAAGCAGGGCGACCAGATTATCGTGACCAATACCGATCACGAGGCCAATATTGGTGGCTGGATGCGACTAAAGCAGGCCGGGGCGGAAATCCGGATTTGGGAAGTGAATCACGATAGCCTGATGCTCGAGCTGAACGATCTCGATCATTTGCTAAATGCACGCACAAAATGGGTGGCAATGACCCACGCATCGAATGTACTCGGCAGTGTGAATCCGGTGGCGGAAGTCGCGCGGCGCGTGCATGCGGTAGGTGGGCGGCTATGCGTGGATGGTGTCGCTTATGCGCCACATCGGTTGGTTGATGTGCAGGCCAGCGGCGCGGATATTTACGTCTTTAGTTTCTACAAAGTATTCGGACCGCACTATGCGGTGCTGTGGGGGTGCCGTGAATTGTTGCTTTCATTGCCCAGCCTCAATCACCATTTCATCGGGCCTGAAGTGCTGCCGTACAAACTGCAACCGGGCAATGTAAATTTCGAGCTGTCGTGGGGTTGCGCTGGTATCGCCGACTATCTGGATGCGGTCGGGACCTCGATCGGCGCACCCGGAAACCGGCGGCAGCGCATGCAGTCCGCGTTTGATGCTTTCGCGCGCCACGAAGATGTGATCGCAGAAAAGCTGCTTGCCTACCTTCGCAGCAAATCCGCAGTGCGAATCATCGGCCACGACCGAGTCGACAATGGCAATCGCATGCCGACGATCAGCTTCGTGGTCAAAGGCCAACACTCTGAAACCATCGTACGCCATGCCGATACATGCGCTATCGGCATTCGCTTCGGCGATTTCTATGCGCGCAGGCTTATTGAAGCGCTGGGCTTACAGGCGCAAGGTGGAGTAGTTCGAGTATCGATGGCGCATTACAACACGGCTGAGGAAATTGACAGGCTTATTGCTTGCCTTGATGAAGTGATCGGCAAAGCTTAATTTATCTCGTTATTCGTGGCGTCATTGATGTTACGGCATGTGCCAGTGCAGTCACTGACCGGCGCGGATCGATCAGTGGTACCAGTGTCGCAAATTGGCCGGTCTCTAGATCCAGCAGTTTGATCGCCATCATTGGTTTGGGTCCGATCCGCGGGCTGTTGTTGGTGGTCTGGCCGATCGGCGCGCCTGGGGTCGGCTTGCCTATGTAAATGAGATAGCGGCTGTCGATTAGCGCGATTGGCGTGCCGAGGCCGTGAGATCGCGGAATGACGCGTTCGGTTTTGGTCTTGACGTCAACGAGTAGCAGTTCAAAGTTGCGACCCCGAGTAATCAGGATAGTGAGACCATCACTCGAAACAAGCGGCAGGTGTCCTGGCGCCAGCGGGGTGCTCAACGCCGTGGTCGTGTCGAGCAGCCGAACCTCGGGCGCTTTTGTCCGGGCGTCGATTGGCGTGCTAGCGGCTGCGTCCGCAACGTAGGCGAGCATGCGTCCATCCGGGAACCATGATGGCCGCTCACCGACTGCGGTAAACCCCAGGTCGCGAACAGAAGCAGTAGCAGGATCCCAAATTCTTAGCGGTCCTGCTGTCAGTTGGCGAAATCGCTCACTTTCATTTTCTGGCGGCTGCGCAACAAATGCGGCTTTCCCGCCGCTTGGGGCAAGCGATATCGGTGAAATCGCGTGGTCCCATAGCGGATCGCCGGGTCCCGAAAAGAGCACCTTTTCCTCGCCGGATTTGGCCATGTGAACCGTATAGGTGCGACTCGGGCTGACGATGCCAGAAACGAACATGACGTCTCCCGTCGCATCAGGTTCGCTGACTGTGTGGACGGCACTGCGGCCGACGTTTGATGGGCGAATGCTCGTTGCAGTCATGGTCGCCAGATCAATCGTGCGAATGCCACCGACTGGCTCTGTCATGACTAGCGTGCCAATAATTCGCTCCCGAAGGGCAGGTGTTTCTGACACTGCTTGCGCGGTTATTCGTTGCGCCGGCAATTCAGCCTTGGCGCTTTGTAGGCTGATCGCTGGCGCTACGGTGATTGCGATGAAACAATGAAGTACGATGTTTCTGGCAGTGATAGGCATGCAATTTTCCGTCGGGCGATTGAGGAATGCACTGTATTGGCGCGCCGCCATGGATGCAAGACTAAACATAAGAGGTATTGATTCGCAATACCCAAGTTACCACTTCGCGTATTCAAATGGGTGTGCGGGAACTGCGCCGCCTACTAAGATGTGTATTGGCTACTAGCTGAGCGGGACTTCGTTGTTGCCCTTCGCATGAGCGGGCACGAATCAATCGGCTCGGGTAAGTCATCCTTCGGGTGACAATAGACGCTACGCGGGTAGTTGAGCATTGCATACAACTGCCAACATGGCTGAACACTCTCCGCCACGCTTCCTTTCTGGGTATTCGCCTCAGTAGCGGACGGCACTTATGCGATAGCGGTTCCTGCCAGAGATAACAACAGCAAACGTGCGCGCTAAAGTTTAGAGCAAGCTGACGGTACTTCATGACACTATCTGCGGAGCTGGACTGGCGACCGCGTGCGAAGAGGGAATGGCTATTGGCTTTTTTCTGACCCTTGTGAGCAGACTTTCGACCGGTCTCCCCGGCTTTTTTCTATATCGCGCATGCTGAGCTCCTGTTCGGTGATTGCGACAATGCTTCCTTTGTCGATGATGCTGGTGTGTTCTATTGCGCGGCATTAGCGATTGGGCGCTTCTCAGGTAGGCGTCTGTCTATGCGCAACGCTGCAATGCGCTTGCGAATTGATTGCGTTTGCTGACGCGTGCTACCCTCATCAGTCGAGTAGCGCCACCTCATGCCTTGCTCGACGTTTGCTAAATGAAACGCTTGGACAATTACGAACGCGAGCTACCCTTGAAGACCAGCCGATGACCCAGTCAAACCAATTTCCCGCAAGCTGGATGGCGCTACTCGGCTCGGATGCGCGCAGTCGACTTGCTGATGCCACCTCCGCCGCGGAGCAGCGGGCTGCAAGTGGCAAGTCGGTTTTCCCGGCACGGCAAAACTGGTTTGCGGCATTTCATTTTGTAGCACCCGAGGCGGTAAAGGTGGTCGTTCTCGGCCAGGACCCATATCCGACCGCAGGCAACGCGATGGGATTGTCGTTTTCCGTGCCGCGCGGCGTCGCGGTGCCTGCTTCACTGCGCAATATCTATATCGGGCTCAAGAATGATCTAAGTATCGCGCCAGCTTCGCATGGCGACCTTCGTGCTTGGGCATCGCAAGGTGTGTTGTTGCTCAACAGCGTGTTGACTGTAGAGGAAGGCGTGCCGAATTCCCATGCCGGACTGGGCTGGCGCGAAGTCACTGATGCCGTGATCGCAGCGATAGGTGGGTCCGCGTCGACGCCGAAATCGTTCCTGCTGTGGGGTGCGCAGGCGCAGAAAAAGATACCTTTGATTGCGACGCCGCAACATCTGGTGTTGGCTGCACCACATCCATCGCCGCTATCGGCGCGACGCGGTTTTTTCGACTGCCAACATTTCTCGAAAGCGAACGCGTTTCTGGCGGAGCACCGCTTGCAGTCGATAGATTGGAAATTACCTGCTTGAACCAACGCACAGTTCGACTCAATCGTTGTAAGAAAAGCCCATAACAATAACCATGCTAGAAATCAACAATCCTTTCCCCGCTGAATACGGTGTGCTTAGGCTGTTGGAGCCGGACGATTGTGATCGTGCAACGATTGTCAAAGCGATTCTGACCGGTACCTACAACAAACCTTACTTGATTGAAGAGGGGGATTCACGCTCGTTGTACTTCACGCGTGCGCTCACGCAGAGCGGCATGCGTCTTAGCGACCCAACGGCGCTGGAATTTGCATATACGCAAACGATGATGAGTTTTCTGCTGTTCGTACATCAGCCGAAACACATCCTGATGCTGGGGGTGGGTGGCGGTTCACTGGTCAAGTTTTGCCACCGTCATTTGTCGGCGTCATGTATCACCGCTATCGAGATCGACTCAGATATTCTTGCGTTCAAGGACCAGTTCATGCTGCCGCCCGACGACGCGCGCCTGCAGATACTGCTAGGCGATGCCGCCGACTACCTGCGACATAACGAGCGCGACGCGGACGTCATACTGATCGACGCTTTTGATCGGAATGGTTTCTCTACCTCGGTTTGCACTCGGGATTTCTATTTGGATGTACGCGATGCACTGACGCCACAAGGCGTGATGGTTGCCAACATGGTCGGGCCGAAAGACGAACGTGTCGCCCATCTGGACATGGTCGCCAATGTATTCAGCAGCAATATCATCATGCTGCCCGTCGCTGATGATGGGAACTACCTGCTGTTCGCCTTTCGTGATGCCGCGTTCGAGCCGCGTTGGCGCTGGATCGAGGGGCAGGCGCGCGCAATGAAGGCGCGCTATGGGCTGGACTTTCCCGGTTTTGCCTCCAAATTGAAACGCAGCCGTAAAGATGGGTACTTGCGCAGTGCGCTGCTTCTTGCGGAATAATTGCCGGGTGATTGTTTTCGGGCTTCGCCATCGGGCGAAGCATTTCTCCAGCATCGGCGAGCGGCCTGCGCGCCTAAACGAATCGGTAAACCTTATGTCAGAACTGACGCGCTGGACAAAGTGGTTAGGCGCTCTTGCATTGCTAGCGGGCTGCACAAGTGTGCCGGTAGTAACCGATCTTCGTGGCGTAGGCGGAGGCGCCACTGCCGACCTACTGATCCGCAATGGTCGTGTCATCGATGGCACGGGAAATAACTGGTTCCTCGCCGATGTGGCCATTCGCGATGGCAAGATTATGGCCATTGGCCGACTAGACCATTTTAATGCGGCACGCATCATCGATGCCCATCGGCAAATTGTGGCGCCAGGGTTCATCGATGTACACGCCCATATCGAGTTTGGCTTGTTTGACAATCCCACCGCCGACAACTACGTGTACGACGGCGTCACCACCGTGATCACCGGCAACTGCGGCGGATCGGCCGACAGTCTGCAGGATTTTTTTGGGCGCATCGCTAACACCGGTACGTCCATCAATGTCGCTTCGCTGGTGGGTCACAACACAGTACGGCGACAGGTAATGGGCCTTGCAAATCGAGTCGCCTCGCTCGACGAGCAGCAGCGCATGGAAGGCCTGGTCGAACAGGCGATGAAACAGGGGGCGGTTGGCCTTTCCACCGGCCTTATTTATCTACCGGGTGTATATAGCAGTACCGAAGAAGTAATTGGCCTGGCGCGTGCCGCGGCCAAGCATCAAGGCATCTACGCCTCCCACATCCGCAACGAGGGCACCAAGGTGACAGAGGCTATCAATGAGGCGCTCGACATCGGGCGCGCAGCCAACATGCCGGTGCAGATTTCACATTTCAAAGTTGCCGCACCGGCAAACTGGGGGCGTTCGCGCGAAACACTTGCGATCATTGAGAAGGCCCGCGCTGATGGCCTTGATGTCACTATCGACCAGTATCCATACACGGCCAGCAGCACCACGCTCAGTGTCATGTTGCCGGACTGGGCGGTGGAGGGCGGAGTTGAGGCAATCAAAAAACGGCTGGAGGTTCCTTCAGCAAGGCAGAAAATTGCCGCCGAAATTCTCACCAGTGCGCGCAACAACAAACGTCCTAATTTCAGCTATGCCGTCGTTTCGCGTCACGCCGCAGATCCCTCGCTCAATGGCAAGAATCTGTCCGCCATCAATTTGCAGAAACGCCGACCACAGACAATGGAGTCTGAAATCGAAACAATGCTTGATCTGTTGCAGGTAGGCGGCGCGCAAATGGTGTTTCACGGCATGAATGAGGACGACGTGCGGTTCATCATGCGCTACCCGTTCAGCATGGTGGGTGCTGATGGCGGCGTGCAGAACGGCAAGGGGATGCCGCATCCTCGAAGCTACGGTACCAACGCGCGGATCTTGGGCAAGTATGTTCGCGAGGAAAAACTCATTGGGCTCGAAGAGGCGGTACGCAGGATGACTTC
>JBDTPE010000007.1:0-18807 GCA_039932875.1 Betaproteobacteria bacterium
GGTGGCGCAGAGGTCGGCGTCGGCGCGCCCTTCGCCGCATCGCCTTTGCCCTGACGGTTGCCACGGCGTGACGGATCACCGCCGGGACCACCGGGGCCGCGTGCCCGTGGCACGAACGGTGTCGTCACTTCGACTTTGGCACCTTCGCGCAGTCGGTCGATACCATCGGTCACCACCATTTCACCGGGTTTCAGTCCGGAATCGATGGCGACGTTGTCATTTTCTACTGCACCCATTTTGACCGGACGCAAAGTAACTGTTTTGTCGTCCTTAACAACATAGACGATGGTGCCTAGCGCGCCGCGCTGAATTGCCGCCATGGGGATGATAATCGCGTCTTTTTTGGTCTCCACCACCATGCGTACATTGACAAACTGATTGGGAAACAACAGCCCATCCGGATTGGGGAACTGCGCTTTCAGCTTGATGGTGCCGGTGGCGGTATCGATCTGGTTGTCGACTGTGATAAGTGATCCAACGGCGAGTTTGTTTTTCTGGTCGCGGTCCCAGGCATCGACGCCCAATTTTTCACCGGCTTTCAAGCGCTTCAACACACGCTGCAAATTATCCTGGGGAATCGTAAACACCACCGTGATCGGGTCAATCTGGGTTATCACCACCAGCCCCAGCGCGTCCGACGAGCGGATCATGTTGCCTGCATCCACCAAGCGAAGTCCGAGCCGCCCGGAGATGGGTGCCGTGACACGCGTATAGGAAAGCTGCAGCTTGGCGTTATCCACCTGAGCCTGATCCACCTTGACGGTGCCCTCAAATTGCCGCACCAGCGACTCCTGGCTATCGAGTTGTTGTTTGGCCACGGAATCCTGCGCGAGCAGTACACGGTAACGCTCTAGATCGAGCTTGGCGTTATTGAGCTGCGCCTGATCGCGCGCCAACTGGCCTTCAACTTGCGACAGTTGTACCTGCAGCGGCTTGGGATCAATCTCGGCTAGCACATCGCCTGCCTTGACGATTTGGCCTTCCTGGAAAAGTACCGCTTGCAACAAACCGTCTACGCGTGCCTTTACGGTCACCACGCGTAGCGCAGCGACAGTACCGAGCCCGTTTTGCACCACATTAAGTTCGCCCAGTCGCGCGGCGGACGCGAGCACCGGTTGCACGCGGTTTGGATCAAATCCGCCGAAGCGGCCACCACCTGGCCCCTTGCCGGGCGCAGCGGATGGCGCAGTACCAGCCTTGGCTGGGTCAGCCGATTTGGCGGCATCAGCAGCGGATGACGACAGGTACCACCAGACAACTGCACCGATGGCGGCGAGCAACAGCAGCGGAAAGAGTACTTTGAGCCAACGCGGTTGGCGCTGCCATGCGTTCATAGGGGCGCTATAGGATTTGTTCATTTTTTTTGTTCACGTCAGAGTGCCCGAATTACAGGCTGCAAGAAGCAGACTAGTTTACGGGAGGAGCAGGATTTGATGTGTGGCAGTGTGTGGCAAATCACCGGCAGGCGATTGTGCAGGATAAGACCGGGCCCAATCAATCTGGTTGTTTGGCAAAGCCGGGGAAGTTGTAACGAAATGCAAGTTAGGCTACCAATACTCGGTTAAGTGACCTGGCAAAGGTTGGCGCGCGACGGTGCTTTGTTGCGTGCTCGAAGGCATAAGCAAGCCGGATCAATGTAGGCTCGCTCCATGCCGCCCCAACGAACGAGATGCCGCAGGGCAGGCCGTATACGTTTCCTGCGGGCACCGTTACATGCGGATAGCCTGCTACCGCCGCAGGCGAGGTAAACCCGCCACCGCTCGCATCTCCTTTGATGAAATCGGTTAACCACGCCGGCCCACCGGATGGCGCAACCAGTGCATCGAGCTTGTGCTCTTTCATCACTTTGTCGATTCCCTCGGCGCGCGAGTAAAGCAAATTGTTGGCGAGTGCGTCGAGATACTCTTTGCTGTCCAATCCACCCTTTGCGTCGGCACGCAGAAAATGTTCCTGGCCAAAGAATGGCAGTTCCCGTGAACGGTTTTGTTCATTAAAGTCGATGATGTCCTTTAGCGACTTGATGGCAGCGCCCGGCGCAAATTCGGCAAGGTATGCTGCCAAGTCGGCTTTCAATTCATAGAGCAGCACTTCGTACTCGGTCTGGCTATATTTAGCGGTATTCGGCACTTCAACCGGATCGACGAGAATCGCACCTTTTGCGGCGAGGACTTTCAGCGCCTCTTCGACGACTGCAGAGACCAAATCGTTGCGTCCACCGAAATTGCCGCGCACCACGCCGATACGAGCGCCCGCAAGTCCGTTGGGATCGAGAAACTTGCTGTAGTTGAGCGCTTTCATCATTGGGTCAAGGGTGGCAGCGTCTCTTGCATCCGCCCCTGCCATGGCAGTGAGCATCGCCGCCGCATCGGCAACGCTGCGCGCCATCGGCCCGGCGGTGTCCTGCGAATGGGCGATCGGAATAATACCGTTGCGACTGATCAAACCCAGCGTAGGCTTGATGCCGACCAAGCCATTTACCTGTGCCGGCGAAATGATGGAACCATCGGTTTCGGTGCCTACAGCAATCGCCGCCAGGCTCGCGGCAATTGCTGCGCCGGAGCCTGAGCTAGAGCCGCTGGTATTACGATCCAGCGCATAGGGATTTTTCGTCAGGCCACCTCGCGCGCTCCAACCACTGGTGGACCGCCTCGAGCGCATATTGGCCCATTCGCTGAGGTTGGTCTTGCCCAGGATCACGGCACCGGCTTCACGCAATTTCGTCACCACAAACGCATCGCGAAGAGGCTTCACACCCAGCAGCGCCAACGAGCCGGCGGTGGTCTGCATCTTGTCAGCCGTCGCGATATTGTCCTTGAGCAGAATGGGTATGCCATGCAGCGGCCCGCGCGTCCCCTTGGCTTTGCGTTCGGTATCCAACGCCTTGGCAATCGCCAGCGCATCGGGATTCAATTCGATGATCGAATTGATGCGCGGTCCGGCTTTGTCGATGGCGCGGATGCGCGCCAGATATAACTTGACCAGCTTTTGCGATGTGGTCTTGCCAGATTGCATCGCCGCTTGCAAATCAGCCACGCTCGCGTCGACGATATTGAATGCCCGTGTTGATGTTGTGCTCGCCGCCATCGCAGGTCCACTCCCAATCGCGCCTGCCAGCGCCCCAAGTTGCATGAAGTCTCTACGATTCATTTGCGGACGTCCATTGAAGTCAGTAAATAATTATAGCGGCCAGCCACTGACTGCCGCCCGGCTTGACTGCATGACTTGCACGCCATACTCTTCATACATGATCGAACTCAACCTCTCTCCGTTTGAAGCCCGCGTGTTGGGCGTACTCGCCGAAAAGGCGTTTCTCACGCCGGATGTCTATCCACTGTCTCTGAATGGTGTGGTCAATGCCTGCAATCAACTGAGCAATCGCGAGCCGGTGATGAGCCTGGGCGAAGATACGGTTGTGACCTGCCTCATGCGCTTGCAGCAGAACAGTCTCGCGAATACCTACTATCCGGCCGCCAGCCGCGTCGCCAAATATCAGCATCGGCTCGCCGAAGTATTTTCGCTCGATGACGCCAAGTTGTCGCTGCTGACATTGCTGCTTCTGCGCGGCCCGCAGACCTGTGGCGAGCTGCGGCAGCGCACTGCGCGCATGTACCCGTTTGCGTCGATTGAAAGTGTAGAACGCTCTCTAAACGATCTCGCGCAAAGTGAACCGCCGCTCGCCATGCAATTGCCGCGTGCGCCAGGCACCAAGGAGTCGCGCTGGGCGCATCTGCTGTCTGGTGCGATGGCAGTGGAACGCGCTGAAATTGCTTCGGGCATGAACGTCGGCGGGAACGTGGTCGAAGGCGCGGGCGATGATCGCGTTGCGCATTTGGAGGCGGAAGTTGCTGCGCTCAGGCGCGAAGTGAATTGGCTGACGGAAGAACTGGCGACGTTCAAGAAGCAGTTTGAATAGAGGCTTCAGACCAGCAAAAGTTAGTGAAACTCTAGCACTGGCGCGGCTCGCAGGCCGAAAAAGCTTGAGAAAGCTCTCTAGCGCTGGAGTTTCATCGTGATGTCAGTTCGAGTGGCGCGAGATATGTGCTTCTCAGCCGCATAACAAAAAAGTAGATTCGCGCGCGACGAAGCTAGGTTCGAAACGACAGCCAAATAAATCGGCTATTTCAATTCCACGCTTACCGGATAGTCGCGAAACCAGTCCATGTCCGTGTAGCCTGGATACCAGCTTCACGCATTCGACACCAGATTTCCATCGTCGAACGCTTACAGTCCACGGTGCTCGTAAATGATGGCCTCCTTTGGGCGATTGTGGAACACAAGCGGCAATTCCGACAGCGACCTTCAAACGTTGCCATGTTCCCGCAATTACATTGAACCCCGCGCCTTCGCCAACAGACACAGAGGTATCTTTCACTCTCAATCAAAGCGAGAAATACATGAATCCAATGAAACCTGTTATCGCGGGGCTGCTCGCTGGGCTGCTTATTGGCGGCGCGACTATGTGCGCGGCACAGCCGGTAGGCACCAAGCCGCCAACGGCGACATTGCCCACGATGCCACCACAACTGGCAACCGCAGCCGACCAGGAAATCACCAAGCTCCGGTACGAGCTGGCAAAGGTGAAAGCGGATCTCGCGGCAGACATCGCGAAGCTAAGGGCCGACCTCACCGCACAGGCCAACTCGCAGAAATCGTTGGTCAGTACCTACGAGGGCCATACGCACAAGATATTTCATATTTCTTTTGACTTGGTGCCCACCAAGGCGAAGTGTTTTGACGCCAGCATCTGCAAGAACGATATTTTTTACGACAAGATCAGTCCCCACGGAACCACGGTGCAGGCGTCAAAGCCGCTGACGTTTACGAATCAAGGAGGTTTCTGGTAGTTCTGGACGGATCACCTGGGTGGCGCGAATTTGCGCCAACCCGGGTTACGACAACTTGACGGTTGCACGCACGGTCCCGGCCTTTTCGTGCTTGATCACCAGATCGACCTTTCCACCTTTGGGCGCATTCACTACCCACTCCAGCTTTGTCCGATCCGCTGTCGGGGTGGTGTCGGTCCAGAAACTCATCAGCGTGTGCTTATACGCGCGGCCTTCGAGCTCGCCTGCAATTTCGCGCAACTTTCCTGAGACCAGTGAAGCACCTGTCGGCAGTGAAATCTCGCCCACCACACCCCGAGATTGCTTACGCGCCAATGCACGCTTGGAGACGTAACTTGGGAGATAACCGGTATTTTGTACGGCTACTTCGACGCGATATGAATCGCCACCGATGTGTTCGGCTTTCGCGTGCACCAACTCAAGCTTCGGTGAGGTCAGTGCGTTCCACACTAACCAATCCGGAAACTTGGCGATTTCCTTTTCGAGCAAATGCGGTGGGGGGTTGCGGAAAGCATGAATCTTGTCCCAGCCACCGATTTCGACCTCGCCCAACTGCGGGTGATCGAACTTCTCCCAGTCGACGTAGCCTTTGCCCTTCAACTCCTTGTCAGCCCAGGCGATCATTTTCAAATCATCCTCAACTGGATGGTCGCGGAACCAGTCGATGTATTTGTAACCGGTAATACCTGCCTCACGCATCGGGCACCAGATCTCAATTGTCCATTCGTAGAGGCCAAGATGCTCGTAAATCCAGTCGAAGGCGCCGGTGATGACCTCCTTGGGGTGATAGCGAAACTCGTGAAACACGCTGATGGCCGGATAGCCTGTGAGCTTAGTACCTTCTTCGCCCTGCTTCTTGTAAGTCCATAGGTCTTCAGGCGGCATCTCGTCGTCGGACGCTGTAGAGAAAGGTCGCAGCAGCACGCCGCTCCAGGTGTGAAACGAAAGCCCGCCGGTGATATTCGGATGGTGGGTGATGAAATGCACCACTGATCGGACTTCCGGCTCAGACGTCGGATAGGGACCTGCACCAAATTGTTCGTGCTCCTGGCGCCAACCAGCCGGGAAATTACGATTGAGATCCAGCGCCTGTTTGTCTTTATTGACCTTGATCGAGACGCCATCGTAATTGCGCAGCGTGCCCTCCGGCAACATACGGTAATAGGTTCCGCCGTATTCGGTGGGTCCGCGCGCAATCATCAAGCGTGGCTCAGTGGGATGTGTCTTCCAGTTGCCGTTATCGTCCTTGATGCGCATCGACAGAATGCGGCCATCGCCATTGACGTCCTCGATGTCCATGCCCTCAACGTGATCCTCGTCAAATGGATAGGGCCGCGTGGACGAGCGCACGATTTTCGGACCGCCCTCCTCCAACGGGCGCATCGCCCACTCAGCCCCATCGGGATTGATTCGCGGGCAGATGTACATCACGCGCGTATCCATGCATCGGGTGATGTCGTCGCGTTTGCCGTAATTTTTAGTGAGCGTATCGATCAGATACAGGCTGGCCGCACCGCCGGCCAACTCACTGGCGTGGATATTGGCGTCAACCCAGTAGGCGGGTTTGTCCGCTGCTGGCCCGGTCTTTTGGTTAGTCGCGGCGACGACCCAGATATCTCTTCCCTCGTGGCTTTTACCAATGCTCTCGATCAAAAGAAGTGTCGGAAATTTCTTGACGAATTGGTGGAGGATTTCAGTGAATTCAGCGTAGCGGTAGAAACGGTCGTAGTGAATTTTCATTGCGGGTTTGTGGTGGGGCTGATGGTGGGAAGTGGCCGGAATTCTCGCACAGGCTGCAGTTTCCCGTCTTGACGCAGATAAAGCTGCTCAATTTGAACTTCAGCGAGTTTTTATTTCGACGCCAAATTCTACGGCCCTGGATTTAGGCCAGGTCAATTCACCGATTCTTGCGCCGTGTATGCGCACATTGCCGGACAGTTGCTCGGCAATGTTGCGGTATGCATTTGACTGAGGCGAGGCTGGGGACAGTTGTTCTGTCCCCATCTCCACTACCAGGACATGCCAAGCGTCTTAGGCAACCAGAGTGAAAGGCCTGGCCAGTAGGTAACCACCATCAGGAATCCCAACATGGTGGCTAGCCACGGCCACACAGCCACTGTCAACTCGGTAATACCCATCTTGGTAATACCGCTGGCGACGTAAAGATTTAGGCCCACCGGTGGATGACACATGCCGACTTCCATATTCACCACGATCAGAATGCCGAAGTGCACTGGATCGATGCCCAGTTTCACAGCGACCGGGAACAGGATTGGCGCCATGATCAGGATAATTGACGACGGCTCCATGACGTTGCCTGCGAGCAGCAACAGGATATTGACCGCCAGCAGGAATGTGATTGGCCCCAGTCCCATGGAGAGAAGCCAACTGGTGAGTGCTTGTGGAACCTGCTCTGACGTCATCAGAAACGAAAACAGCACGGCATTGGTGATGATGTAGAGCAACATCGCACTCATGCTTGCCGAGTCGAGCAGCACCTTTCCGACTCTCCGCAACGGCATATCCTTGTAGACAAAAACGGCAATGATGAATGCGTAGACTGCACTCACTGCCGCCGCCTCGGTAGGCGTGAAAAAGCCCGAGTAGATTCCGCCCAGCACGATGAAGACCAACAACAGACCCCACGCGCTTGCGCGGAAGGCGTGCCAGCGTTCGCCCCAGGTCGCCTTTTTCATGCGCGGATAGCCGAACTTGCGCGCGCGATACCAGGTGGTCAACCCGAGCAACATCGCCAGCACGATCCCTGGAATCAGGCCCGCCATAAACAGCGCACCGATTGAGGTATTGGTTGCAACGGCAAAAATCACCATCGCAATTGATGGCGGAATAAGAATACCAAGCGCGCCTGCGGTCGTAATCACGCCGGCACCAAAACCTTTGGGGAAGCCCTGCGCAACCATTGCGGGCAAGATGAGCGAGCCGATGGCAACGACAGTCGCCGGACTTGACCCGGATACAGCGGCAAACAGTGCGCACGCCATAACCCCAGCTAGACCAAGGCCACCATGCCAATGCCCAATCATGGAGGTGGCGAAATTGATCATCCGTTTGGCCACCCCACCGTGCGTGAGGAAATTACCGGCCAGGATAAAGAACGGGATCGCCATGATCTCGAATTTCTCGATGCCGGTGAACAGCTTCAGCGCGACCGATTCAATCGGCACATTCGTCATCGTGAAAAGAAATGTGAGTACAGTCAGGCCGAGCGAAATCGAGATCGGCATGCCCGTCAACATCAGGGCGAAAAGCAGAACGAAGATAATGGCGGCGTTCATGCGTTACCTCCCGACTTCACTGGAGCAGGGTGGAAGGGGTCCACCATTTCGGCCTTGATGTCTTCAATACCTTCGACATGTGCATGGTCATGCTTCGGAAGTTCACCTGTCTTCCAGAATGTCCAGCCCACCTGCAAAAAGCGGAAACACATCAGGTAGGAACCCAATGGGACTGCAAGATAGACGATCCACATCGGCATTTCCAGATCGGCAGAAACTTGTTCCGTGTGGCCAATTTCCCAGACGAAGGTCGCGCCTAGTGTGCCCACAATGCCGGTAAAAAACGCGCCGGCAAGCAAACCAAAAATAATGAAGCGACCACGATTCTTGTCACCGAGCTGATTGATCAGCACATCGACGCCAACGTGAATGCCGGTTCGAACACCATAAGCGGCGCCGAACTTTGCCATCCACACAAACATGTAGATGCACGCTTCTTGCGCCCAGCTCATGTTGATTTTGATCAGCGCATCCTGGATATACGGGATCGACAGGCCGGACGCATAGCGGTGGACTACTGCGACAAAGATGATGACAGTGGCCGCGCCCATCAGGGTCGCAATGATCCACTCCTCCAGATGATTGAGTATCTTTGACATTTCATCCTCCCCCGATTATTTTTGTCTGCCGTTGTTCCTGCCAATCCGGCGCTACAGCGGCTGCTTAGGTTGCAGCCGCTGGTCTATGCTACGTCTCAAAGCTTGGAAGGATCGAAGTCTGTTTGCTTGTATATCGATTGAATCAATTCCTTGCCAATCGAGGACTCGCGTTCTGCATGTACCTTCACCAGCGCTTTTTTCCACGCCGTTTTTTGCTGCGGGGTCAGCGTAATAATCTCGCTCTTTCCTGACTTGCGAACGGCTTCCATTGCGTCATCGTTGTCTTTCTTGGCAACGTCATTGCCAAACTTGGTTGCATCTTTCACCGCACCTTCGAGAATCGTCCGTATGTCAGCTGGCAGACCGTCCCAGAATTTTTTATTGACGATCAATGCATACCCCAGATAGCCGTGGTTGGATACCGTCACAAATTTTTGTACTTCGAACATTTTTTGCGTGAAGAGATTTGACGGTGGATTCTCTGTGCCGTCGACCACGCCGGTCTGCAACGCCTGATATACCTCGGAGAATGCCATTACTTGCGGATTGGCACCAAGCGCGCGCATTTGCGCGTCGAGAGTCTTGGAGGACTGGATACGCATCTTCAGCCCTTTGAAGTCTTCTGGCATGCGCAGCGCCTTGTTGGCACTCATCACTTTGAAGCCGTTATCCCAGTATGCAAGACCAAGAATGCCTTTGCTGTCGAGTTTCTTGAGTAGTCCCTGACCGATTGGACCTTGCGTCACTTTATGCAGCTCTTCGTAATTGTCGAAGATGTAGGGCAAGTCGAACACTTCAAACTCGCGGGCGCCAAGAGGCCCGAATTTGGCCAGCGATGGCGCGAGCATTTGAACAGCACCCAGTTGCAGCGCTTCGAGCTCTTCCTTGTCCTTGTAAAGCTGGCTGTTCGGGTATACCTCGACCTTGACCCGCCCCTTGGTACGTTCCTCAGCCAGCTTCTTGAAATGATTGGCAGCGGCGCCCTTCGGCGTTTCCACCGCCACGACGTGACTGAATTTGATGACGATTGGAGCCTGTGCAAATGTGAGCCCCGACATTGTTATCACTGCGACCGCAGCGAGCATTGAAGTCAATTTCATGTTGATCTCCTGAAAGTTGTTTAGGTGGCGCCCGATGCGGACGTACTGATCGACGGCTGACTAGCCCTCTGCAAACCCCGCGCTAAATGTGGCCATGGAAGATGATGCCGCGCATGAGCAGCGCGGGCAAGCGTGACAACATCAGTTGGCCTTGAATCCGGTTTCTTTCTGAATCGCGCCGAGCAGGTCCTTGCCGATTTTGTCCTCAAATTCCTTGTGCGTCTTGACCATCGCTTTTTTCCACTCCGCTTTTTCTGCCGCGGTCAGAGTGATGATCTGCGATTTGCCGGATTTTCTGACGGCTTCGACCGAATCGTCATTCTCTTTCTGGGCGAGTTCATGCGCGTATTTTGTCGCATCTTTCATCGCCCCCTCGAGCGTGGTGCGGATATCTGCTGGCAAACCGTCCCAGAATTTCTTGTTGACGATAACCGCGTAAAGCAATGCACTGTGCTCCGTTAGTGTGATGAACTTCTGTACCTCGTACAGCTTCTGGCTGTAAATATTGGAGAATGTCGCCTCGGTTCCGTCTACGACACCCGTCTGCAGCGCCTGATAGACCTCGGAGAATGCCATTGTCTGCGGCAGGCCACCGAGCGCACGAATCTCGGCATCCAACACCTTGGATGAGGGAATGCGAAACTTCAGACCCTTTGCGTCTTCGGGTTTACGCAACAACTTGTTGGCACTCATGTTCCTAAAACCGTTGTCCCAGAATGCCAGGCCGACGATGCCTTTGGTTTCAAGTTTTTTCAACAGGCCTTGGCCAATGGGCCCGTACGCGACACGCTCCAACTCTGCCGCGTTATCAAACAAATACGGAAGATCGAATGCCTCGAACTCGCGCAATCCCAGCGGGCCGAATTTGGATACTGCCGGCGCCAACATTTGCACCGCACCCAATTGCAGCGCCTCGATTTCTTCCTTGTCCTTGTACAACTGGCTGTTGGGGAATACCTCAACCTTGACCTTACCGTTGGTGCGGGCTTCGGCCAACTCCTTGAATTTCAGCGCGCCTTTGCCTTTGGTTGTGTCATTGGTCACGACGTGGCTAAACTTAATCACGATTGGCGTTTGCGCCAACGCAGTCGACAGCGGCAGCGCTGTGACGACCAGAGCGGAAATGATGGCTCTTAACAGCATGACTCCTCCTTTATAGGTTTAATGTGCGGTATTGTGCGCTTGTGGATGGCACTAAGCCATTGTGGATATCCACAATGCGCAAGGGTTTACTTGACACTTCTAGAGCGCCACTATTGCAGGATGAACGCAATTAGTCAAAATGGCATGTACGCAAACGGACATATGGGCCGGAGGATGCGTTGGTGGCCACCCGTCCTGATATTCACCGTACTTCTTGCCGCTACTTTTTTTCTGCTTTCACTTTCGAGCAGCCACGAAGCCTCGCAGACCCAGGAACAACTGATCAGCGATACGCTATGGGTGCGTCAAGCGATCCAGTACCAACTTGACCGCAGTGCAGAGTCGCTTCAGCTTTTGGCAAAAGAAATGGATCAGCGTTCGCTTTCAATGCCGGTTGTCCGCGGTCGCCTTGAAGCATTCATGCGCAATACCAAAGAGGCTCGATCGGTGGCCTTCGTCGATGCAGAACTGTCGCCAGTGGTGGGGCTTGGCAGGGACGGAAGCGAAGCGACGGCGCCGATCGACGTTTCCGACGACGAACGTACGCTGGTTCGTGCCGCCATTGACAACGGTCGCGCCAACAGGCAAGTTTTCTATGGCAATGCCTATCAGGCAGCGTGGGGCCCCGCGCTAAATCTCTATGTAACACTTCCGGCGCCAACGGCCGACAAGCCCTACACGCGGATGTCCGACCGACCCAAAGACGTTCGTCTGCTCATTTGCGTCTATTCGATGAACGGCGTGCTAAACGAGAATGTGCCGTGGTGGTTTGCACAGGACCACGAAGTAACGCTTACCGATTTCAACGAGAACGTTCGTGGGTCGCGTGCCGTATCGGGGCCCGGGCGCAATGTATACACACACCAGACAACGCTTGAGCTGCAGGGTGTATCGCTACTATTGCGTACCAACAGCCTGAGGACCGCACCAAGCTTGGTGCCAAATGCCCTGCGCGGCAGTATCGCCGTCCTCATGGCGCTGTTGCTGCTGAGTCTGTATGCCTTGTGGCGCGACACCAAGCGTCGGGTACATGCAGAGGAAATGTTGTTGGACGAAGCGGCATTTCGCAAGGCTGTCGGGGACTCCGTTGTCACCGGGCTCCGTGCACGCGACCTCAGCGGTCGTGTGACCTACGTGAATCCCGCATTCTGCAAGATGGTAGGTTATTGCGAGGACGATCTGGTTGGCAAAAGCCCGCCGATGGCTTATTGGGCGCCAGCATACCGGCAGGAATATGAGGCCCGCATGGCGCAGATTCTGGCGGGCACGGTTAGCGAACACGCGTTTGAAACGGTGTTCCAACGCGCTGATGGGCCTGTCTTTCCAGTTATGATTTATGAAGCACCGCTACGTGACGCCTACGGTAAGCAGACTGGTTGGATGAGTTCGATCGTCGACGTCAGCGAACAAAAGCAGGCAGAAGAAAGTATGCGCACCCAGCAGGAAAGGCTGCAAAACGTCGTGCGTCTGACAACCATGGGTGAAATCGCTTCCACGCTGGCTCATGAACTCAATCAGCCGCTGGCCGCAATCACCAATTACGTTGCCGGCTCGTTGAACATGCTCAAGACCGGCGGCGCGTCTATCACGGACATCCAGACGGCGCTCGAAAAAGCCAATCAGCAGGCGCAGCGCGCCGGACAGATTATCCGGCGGGTGCACGAATACGTACGCAAGCAGGAGCCTCAGCGGTTAGAAATCGTGCTTGCCGAATTGGTGCAGGACTGTATGCCGCTCATCGAGTTGCAGGCGCGCCATACCGGTGTACGGATGGTTACTTCCGTGCCCGAACAACTTCCGCGGCTGATGGGCGATCCAGTGTTGCTACAGCAGGTGCTGCTCAACATCACGCGCAACGCATTCGAGGCCATGTCCAGCAGCGGTCAGGCACGCAAGCGACTTGAGATCAGTGCGTGCGTCGAGGGGAAAGGCATGCTGCGGTTGGCCGTACGCGACTATGGCACGGGCATACCAGAGGAACTGCGCGAGAAATTGTTTTCGCCGTTCTTTACCACCAAGGCCGAAGGCATGGGCATGGGTTTAAGCATTTGCCGCAGCATCATGGAAGCGCACCGCGGCAGACTATGGTTTGAAAGCTTCGATGACGGAACGGCATTCTGCATGCTGTTGCCATGCCTATTTGCAGAGCGTAGCGAATGATTTTTATCGTCGATGACGAGGAACCGATCCGCGATTCGCTCGCCTGGCTGTTGAAGTCTCGTGGCTATCCCAGTCGCGCGTTCGTCTCAGCGGCTGCGTTCGCGGACTTCGTGCGAGTGGCGCGCGATGAGCCGCCCACACCCGCTTGCATCATCCTCGATATCCGCATGCCGGATATCAGTGGCATCGAACTATTTGACCAGATTCGTTCGGCCGATCTCCACGAAATCTGGCCGGTAATTTTTCTCACCGGACACGGCGACGTACCGATGGCGGTGTCATCGTTAAAAAATGGCGCATTCGACTTCTTCGAAAAGCCCGTCAACGATGACGCTCTATTCAGCAGCGTGGCAATAGCGTTGGCCATGTCAATGCAGAAAATAAATGAAAGTAGCGCCAATTCGTCACTGCAGTCGCGACTGGCCCAACTGACGCAACGCGAACGCGAGGTCATGGACCTGATTGTCGCAGGGCACTTTAACAAAGTCATTGCCGATGAACTGGGCATCGTTATGCGCACCGTTGAGGTGTACCGCGCACGCATATTCCAGAAAATGGGCGTCAGGACTGCCGTGGAGTTGGTGCGCCTCCTGCGCGATTCGCGCTGAGATGGCGGCGGTTAGCGAACGCTGCAAATACCGGCAGCAGGTGTTTAGCAAATCTGAATACGTACCGCCACTGCACGGCGCACAAAAAAATGCCCGATGCCTTTGGGGCATCGGGCAAACCGCTCTCGGAGGAGAAATTGACGATGGAGTTAACCACCGCATTGCATACATAGCATTTGCCGTGCCAACTCATGCAAATCAATTTAATCATGCACTTAGCGGATTGATGCGCGTTTGATGACGCACCGCATCAGAGCAAATTTTCTGCGCAGTGCGCAGAAGGAGTGCCCAATCAAATGTCTTTCTGCCAGTCTTTACGGAATTTTCCCTGAACAGGTCGATAGAAACCCAGAATCTCATCCAGATCTCGATCGGCGTTACCACTGGTTTTCAACATCGGACCAAAGCCGATGATCTTGCGCGAAAAATCAAAGTAGGCGAGCAGAATCGGCACGGTGGCACCGTGGGCAATGTAAATGAAGCCTTTGCGAAAACCGCGATCAAGCCTGCGCGTCCCTTCAGGCGCCAGAGCGAGCACCATTCGATCAGCATTGGCGAACGCCTGCACGACCTCGCCGACCACGCCATGCGTGGATTCGCGCTCTACCGGAATGCCCCCCATGTAGCGCATCCACTTGCCGAACAGACCGCGGAACAGTGTGTGTTTACCGAGAAAAGAGATCTTGATATCAAGCGCCCACAGCACCATGATGCCGATGACGAAATCCCAGTTGGTCGTATGCGGTGCGACCGCGATGACAATCTTGGGGATATCCGGCAACGTGCCCTCAAAGCGCCAGCCGGACAGGCGCATCATCGCCTTGCCCAGCACGGTACTAAACACACCGCCACGTCGTACATAGGACGCCGGGACGATGTCGAACAAGCCTTCTGCCACGTGCGCTCCGGGCACTAGCGAGTCGGTATCGCCAAATTACCTGCGTTTTTTCGCCGCGAGTAGCGCGTCTTGCAGTGACTCTTCCGAGAGCTGATTGACGCTGGATGAAATCGCTTCGGCCAGCGGAATTGCCGACACCGGTAACTTTGCAATATTGACTTTTTCAACGAATTTGGCGGCCGCACCGGCGATACGCAATAGAGCATCGCGATCAGACATCATGAATTCGATTTCACTGCGCAACATTTGCACGGCGGGATGTTCTTTTGCGGTCTTCATGTTTTTCTTTCAATGACGTATGCCGTCATTTTAGCTTGCATTGGCCAATGGTAAATTCACCAACAGGTTCTGCGGCTTGAGTTTTAGCTGATTGTCTTCGCTGATTGCCAAGCCTAGATAGACTGGTTTGCCTGCGACATCGGCGCGCATATCGCTCTCGTCGGCAAACTCCAGCTTAAACAGACAGATCAGCCGTTCACGGCGCGCGTCAGTAACCTCATTCCCCGCATAGAGATCGTTGAGTATCGATGTGGAGTCGAGATCCAGCCCAACATGCCAGCGCCACGCATCGTCGTCAACGTTGCCGATTGCATTGACTTGTACCTGAATACCAAAAAAATGTGCAACCCACCGGGCTAGCAAACGTGCCAGTGCCTGTACGCCAAGGCGACCGTGTGTGAGGTCGAGCAAATAATTGTGACGGCTCTCGCGCAAAAAATACAGTTGCGCGTTTTCGTGGGACATGACGTCCATATGCATTTCGCGAAGCGGCGTGCCTTGTTTTGCGATCAGTCGACCAAGATTACCAAAGCCGCCGCCATCAGCAAACAATGCGATTGTTTCTGCATCGGCGGCGAGTACCTGACCAGCTTCCGTCGACACTCGCTGGCGCCGAAAAAACATTTCTGCGGCGCGAAGCTCATACGGGTCTTCGCATCCGTCCATCATGCCCCGCACAATTGCCTGCGCCACGAGATCAACAAACAATGGCGGCACTGTAATCATGCCACGTTGAAACAACCGCAAGTAAAAGCGCTCCAGTGTAACGCTGTCGAGCAGCGATTTTCTCAATGCGAGAAAGTGTCGGTAGTTTTCCCGGGTATCAGCATCTTCAATGCCCTCAATGTCCCGGGACGAGACGACTCCTACGGGATCTACAAGCAACGATTCGTAAAGCGCTCTCTCGTTGGGACCGGACTCATTGATCGGCGCCAGTTCCGGCCTCTCAAGCAACCAGCGCAAATAGTCCGGCATCACGCGTAACCAGCCGTGATCGTTGCGCAGAAGGGTTTGAAACCCGCTGGATTGCCAGAAATCTTGCATTATTCAGTGTGCGCCCATAGTGCGCAGGCCGCAGCATGTGCCCGCGTGCAGACACTCAAGGCATTTGTGCCAGTTTGTCTGCACCATCCGAAAGGGGCGGACCAACCGCATCCCGCAGCGCCTGTGCTTCTATCGGTTTTACCAAATATGCACTGGCACCGGAGGCAAAAGCTTGACGCCGAAGTGCGTTGTCGTCAAATGCGGAAACCATAATGCACTTTGGCATAGCCGCGGTCGCGCGCGAAAGATTGCTGAGAAAACTTAGCCCGCTCAGACGCGGCATGCGCACATCGCAGACAACGATATCGTAGTGGCTCGATTGACAGCGCTTGAGGGCATCCAGGCCATCAAATGAGCGCTCGACGGCGTAGCCCATCTTGTGCATGAGGTGCGCAATGTAGTCGACGAAAGTTTCATCGTCGTCAACCACGAGAGCACGAAGGTTTGAATTTTCTGGTGATGCCATTTTCACGAATTCCAATTGCTGATCGTTGCTACTGATCGGCGCGCCGTATGCATAATTATCCAGAAACAGCTGCAATGATTGCCTTGCTCGATGCGGGTTTGACCAAATACGCAACCGCGCCCGCAGCGAGCGCCTCACGCCTGATCGTAAGATCATCCATTGCCGAGAGCAATACCACGCGACAATTCGATGCCGGCGTGAGCCGCAAATTCTTGAGGAAACTGTTGCCGGAAAGTTTGGGCATACGGATATCGCAGACTACCGCGTCAAAATGACTCTCGCGGCACATTTCAAGTGCAGTCAGTCCGTCGCCAGCCGTTTCAACTTGGAATCCAGCGCGACGCAATACTGCCGAAACATACTCGACCATCGTGCTGTCATCATCGACCACGAGGGCTCGTTTTTGAATTGCGTTTATCGGCAATGTACTGCTGTCAGACACCATGCTGCTCTCATGTTATGTGTTGCCGATTCAGCCCTGTTTGACACAATCGATGTAGAACGCAAGCTTACCATCCCGCTCGGTCTCGACAAGACCATGTATATCCGTCTCGAAACCGGGAAACTTACCATTGAATTCCCGGGCAAATCGCAAGTACTGAACAATTGTCTTATTGAAGCGCTCCCCCGGAATCAGCAGCGGGATACCCGGCGGATACGGCGTGATCATGACACTGGTGATGCGCCCTTCCAGCTCATCGATGCCGACGCGGTCAACCTCCCGATGCGCGAGCTTAGCGTAAGCATCTGCCGGCTTCATCGCCGGCTGCATATCGGACAAATACATCTCTGTTGTCATCCTGGCTACATCGTTAGCTTTGTACATGTCGTGAATCTGCTGGCACAAGTCCTTTAGCCCCACCCGTTCGTAACGCGGCTGGGTAGCGACGAACTCGGGCAGGATTTTCCACATCGGTTGATTCTTGTCGTAGTCATCCTTGAACTGCTGTAGCGCGGTCAGCAAGGTATTCCAGCGCCCCTTGGTGATACCGATGGTAAACATGATGAAGAACGAATACAGCCCAGTCTTCTCCACGATCACGCCGTGCTCAGCGAGGAATTTGGTGACGATGGACGCAGGTATACCGGTCTTGGCAAACTTACCTGAAACATCCAGCCCCGGTGTGACGATGGTGGACTTGATAGGATCGAGCATATTGAAGCCACTGACCATGTTGCCGAAGCCATGCCATCTGTCATTGGCTCTCAGTACCCAGTCATCGCGCGAGCCAATGCCGCCTTGCGTGAGCTTTTCCGGACCCCAAACCTTGAACCACCAGTCTTTGCCCCACTCGTCCTCGACTTTGCGCATGGCGCGACGGAAATCGAGCGCCTCCGATATCGATTCCTCTACCAGCGCGTGCCCCCCCGGCGCTTCCATCATTGCCGCTGCCACATCACACGACGCAATGATCGCGTACTGCGGAGACGTCGAGGTGTGCATCAGATACGCTTCGTTGAAGGTGGTCTTGTCGAGCTTCCGGTTTACTGATTCCTGTACGATGATTTGTGAGGCCTGTGAAATACCGGCCAGCAATTTGTGGGTGGAGTGGGTCGCAAAAATCATCCCATCTTTGGAGCGCGGGCGATCTTTGCCGATGGCGTGCATGTTCTTGTAAAAATCGTGAAACGTCGCATGCGGCAGCCAGGCCTCGTCGAAATGAAGTGTGTCGATGCGATTGCCCAGCACCTCCTTCAACATTTCCACGTTGTAAAGCACGCCATCGTAGGTCGATTGCGTGATTGTGAGGATGCGTGGCTTTGACTTCTTGTCGATGATGAACGGGTTGGCGTCGATTTTTTTCTGAATGCTATCGGCGCTGAATTCACTCAGCGGAATCGGCCCGATGATCCCCAGGTGATTCCGTGTTGGCATCAGGAATACCGGATTGGCACCGGTCATGATGATGGCGTGAAGGATCGAGACGTGGCAATTGCGATCCACAACCACCGTATCGCCCGGCGCCACATTGGCGTGCCAAACCATCTTGTTTGAGGTTGAGGTGCCGTTGGTGACAAAGAAACAATGGTCGGCGTTGAAAATTCGCGCGGCATTGCGCTCGGACGCGGCGACAGGGCCGCTGTGATCGAGCAACTGCCCCAATTCGTCCACGGCATTGCAGACGTCGGCACGCAGCATGTTTTCACCGAAGAATTGATGGAACATTTGCCCCACCGGCGACTTCAGAAATGCCACCCCGCCAGAGTGGCCAGGACAATGCCATGAGTACGAGCCATCCTGTGCGTAATGGATGAGCGCACGAAAAAACGGCGGCGCCAGTGAATCAAGGTATGACTTCGCCTCTCGAATGATGTGGCGCGCGACGAACTCCGGCGTGTCTTCGAACATGTGAATGAAGCCGTGCAGCT